>JAJYDR010000071.1 GCA_021777285.1 Actinomycetes bacterium | reverse complement strand
CTCGTTCTCCGAGACGGACTACGCGGGGGTCGGCTTCGGGCTCGGCTTCTCGGTGATGCTCGACCGTCGGGCGAACAAGAGCCTGGTCTCCGAGGGCACGGTCGCCTGGGGAGGCGCAGCGTCGACTGCCTTCTGGATCGATCCGGTCGAGGAGTTGACCGTTGGGTTCTACACCCAACTGCTGCCGAGCGGGACCTACCCGATCCGCCGCGAGCTCCAGCAGCTGGTGTACCAATCGTTAACCGATTGACCCACTGGGCCCATTGCGAATCGAGTGAGTCTCGACCATGTATCGCTGCGCAACCCGTGAGCAGTTGCCAGGTCTGTGCGATCGGGGTGAAGCTTCACCACCGTGTCACGGTGCTGAAGAACAAAGTTCGTGGCACCGCTCCTGTCACCGCGCTAGGGACAGTCAGCCATCGGCTGGCCAAAGTCCGACCACGAGCCGTCAAGACGGAGTGACACGCTCTGGGTTTCGACGGCGCCAGATTGGGGGGAAGTGACATGACGCCGGCGTCGGTGTGCACCGGTGAGGCCGCGGTCGCGGCGGGTACGGGTACGGGTTGTAACGCCTCGCCCCGGCCTACGACTCGGAATCGGACTCCTCGGGCTCCTCGTTGACGACGTCCACGCCGCCCTCGACCCCTGGGTCACTGATGACGTCTGGCAGTGCTTCCTCGGCGTCGTCGCCTTCTCGGTTGGCTGCAGGGGTCTCGTCAGGCTTGATTTCGCGACTGAACGTTTTGTCAGGTCCGTATTCGCTGCCCATAGTTGGGACTTTAAACGGGTTTATGGTCGAACTGCGCGGCTGGTTTACGCAGCGAGCACTGAATCCTTGAAGCGAACACTTGTTCGTAGTACGGTATCGGCGTAGCCCGACCGATGTCATAGGGGTCTCGTACAGTGCCCCGACGACGTAGACGAAGGAGAACCATGGCCACCGACGACCGAAACAAGGCACTCGACGCAGCCCTCGGCCAGATCGAGAAGCAGTTCGGCAAGGGATCGATCATGCGCATGGGTGAGAACCTGCACATGAACATCGAGACGATTCCGACCGGCGCGCTCGCACTCGACATGGCGCTCGGCGTCGGCGGTCTGCCGCGCGGACGCATCGTCGAGCTGTACGGTCCCGAGTCGTCGGGTAAGTCGACCCTCGCGATGCACGTGGTCGCCGAGGCCCAGCGCAACGGTGGCGTGTGCGCCTACATCGACGCCGAGCACGCGATGGACCCCGTGTACGCGCGCGCCATCGGGGTGAACGTCGACGACCTCTTGATCAGCCAGCCCGACACCGGTGAGCAGGCCCTCGAGATCACCGACATGCTGATCCGTTCCGGGGCGCTCGACGTCATCGTGATCGACTCGGTGGCGGCACTGACGCCGCGCGCGGAGATCGAGGGCGACATGGGCGACTCCCACGTCGGACTCCAGGCGCGGCTCATGAGCCAGGCGCTGCGCAAGTTGACCGGTGGACTCTCCAAGTCGAACACGATCGCCATCTTCATCAACCAGCTGAGAGAGAAGATCGGTGTCATGTACGGGTGCTTCTCGTACGGCACCCGTGTCGTGCTCGCCGACGGGACGACTGAGAAGATCGGCAAGATCGTGAACCAGCGCCTACCCGTCGAGGTGTTGTCCTACGACCCCACGGTCGGCGCGGTCGTCGCCAAGCGGGTTGTGAATTGGTTCGACAACGGCAAGGCCGAGAGCTTCCTCCAAGTGACCGTGGCCAAGCCACAGGGGAATGGTCGCGCCCAGTTCGCCGCCACCCCCAATCACCTCGTTCGCACGCCAACTGGCTGGAAGCAAGCCAAGGACTTGGTAGTGGGTGAGAACGTCATGCAGGCGCTACCCGTGCACCTATCTGAATTCCAGCTCGAAGCGATTCGTGGCACCTTGATGGGTGATGGTGCGCTCTCGTCGACCAAGAGCGGCCACGGCGCACGACTGCGCTATTCGCACTGCGCGCGGCAGGCGCCGTACGCCGAGTGGAAGGCGTCACTCTTCGCGAATGTGTCGTGTAGTCACAAAGTTCGAGACGACGGTGTCGTGACGTACGACTTCCAGCCGCTACCTGAGTTGGCCGCGCTTCGTCAGTCGGTATACGTCGGCGGGAAGAAAGTCTTCGACGACGACTACCTCAAGGGGCTGACGCCGATGTCGCTCGCATTGTGGTACATGGATGATGCCAATTTCACTCTCCGGTCCAAGGGGCTCCAGGCTCGCACCGAAGGGGGAAGCGGACGCGTCAATATCTGCATAGAGGCGATGGAACCGCAAACACGGGAGCGTCTGGTCGCGTACCTGAAGGATACGTGGCAGATTCGGGCCGACCTGGTCGAAGTGGGATCCGTGCACAAGGCCGTGCTTCGGTTCTCGACGGGCGAGTCCGCGAAGCTGCAGGCCCTCATCGCCCCGTTCGTGCACCCGAGCATGGACTACAAGCTCCTGCCGCGATTCCGCGGGAGGTTCGCCGTGGACCCGGTCTTCGTACCGACGCGCTACGAGCTGATGGCAATGCCCATCGTCGATATTCACCAGAAGCCGCCGACTCGGTCCATGCGACGCTTTGACATCGAGGTCGAGGGGTCGCATAACTACCTGGTCGATGGGGTGGTCGTCCACAACTCGCCCGAGGTCACGCCAGGCGGTCGTGCACTCAAGTTCTACTCGTCGATCCGTCTCGATATCCGTCGAATCGAATCGATCAAGGACGGTACCGAGATCGTGGGCAACCGAACGCGCGTGAAGGTCGTGAAGAACAAGTGTGCGGCACCGTTCAAGCAGGCGGAGTTCGACATCATGTACGGCCAGGGCATCAGTCGCGAAGGGTCCGTGCTCGACGTCGCCGTCGAGCTCGGCTTCGTAAAGAAGGCCGGCGCGTGGTTCACCTACGAGGGTGAGCAGCTCGGACAGGGCCGCGAGAACGTGAAGAACTTCCTGCGTGAGAACCCCCAGCTCATGGCCGAGGTCGACGAGCGGGTCCGAGCGCACCTCGCCGAGGCACTGGCGCCCGACGTCATCGGTGAGGCGATCGACGTCGACGCACCGATCACTCTCGACTGACGTCGAGGTGACCGGCGCGTCTGCGGCGGTCGACCGATGACAGGGCCGGCGGGCGGCGGTGTCGCAGTGCGGGCGCTGCTGCCAGCGCGGACTCCACTACCCGCAGCGATAGCGTGACCCCCATGCAACTGCGCCGTCACACGAGACGACTCCTCGGTGAAGCGGTGCGTGCGCTTCGGGCCTACGCGAACGACGTCGCGATTGTCGGAGCCCACGACCGCTACGCCGACGCCTTCCACTATTTCGGCGCGGGTGCGGCGTTGATGGCCCCCCAGGGCGTCATCTACAACGAGCGCTACCTGTCGATTGGCGACGACACACTCGTGGGTCCGAACGTCTGTCTGACCGCGGGCATCAACGGTGACCAGACGATGCTCGCCACCCCCGTCGTGTCGATCGGTCAACGCTGCGTGATCGGCCGGGGTTCGCACATCATCGGCCACTGGCGTATCGAGTTGGGCGACGAGATCCAGACCGGCCCCTACGTCTACATCACCGACCAGAACCACGTCTACGACGACCCGGACGCGGCGATCGGCTGGCAGCGCCCGACCGAGGCCGCCGTTCGGATCGGGTCGGGGAGTTGGCTCGGCGCGAACGTCGTGATCCTGCCGGGCACGGACCTTGGAGAGCACACGACGGTCGCCGCGGGCGCGGTGGTGCGCGGCACGTTCCCGAGCCACGTCGTGCTCGGTGGTGTCCCAGCCAGGGTGCTTCGCCACTACGACCGCGACCGCGGGTGGCTGGCGGGCCCGCCGGCGTGAACCTGGGACTCAACCTCGCACCGCTGCGAGCGTCGCGCCAGTACCGCCGACTCTACGTCGCCGGCTTCATCTCGGCGCTCGGTAGCCAGGCGACCTACGTGACGACCGCGTACCAGCTCAAGCAGCTCACCCACTCGCCGATTGCGGTGGGCGCGCTCGGCCTCGTCGAGGTCGTGCCGCTGCTCATCTTCGGCCTCTACGGCGGGGTGCTCGCCGACCACTTCGACCGACGCCGGCTCGTGCTCGTGACCGAGTTCGTCCTCTTGCTCACCGCGGTCGCGCTCGTCGTGAACGCGGCGCGCCCCTCGCCCGAGGCGTGGGTGCTCTACGTGGTCGACGCCGTCATCATCATCGCGGGTAGCGTCCAGGGACCGAGCCTTGCCGCGCTCAACCAACGACTCGTCGACCACGACCTCCAACGCGACGCGGCGACGCTCAACATGGTGCGCGGCACCTTCGCTTCGATCGTCGGACCGGCGCTCGGCGGCTTCATCGCGGTGGCCGCCGGGCCCCAGTGGGTCTACGCCATCAACGTGGTCACCTTCGTCTTCTCTCTCGGACTGCTCGTGACCCTGGCGCCGGTCGGGCGCGGCGGCGGTGACGGGGCCTCGATGAGCTCGCTCATGGTAGGGCTTCGCTACGCGCGCTCGCGCCCCGACATCGTGGGCACCTACGTCGTCGACCTGCTCGCGATGGCCCTCGCCTACCCGGTCGTGATGCTGCCGTTCGTGGCCGCGCACTTCTCGGAGCACTATGCGCTCTCCCTGCTCTACCTCGGTCTGCCGACGGGGGCCCTGCTCGCGACCCTGACCTCGCGCTGGACGCGCCACGTGCACCGCTACGGCCGCGCCGTGGTCGCCGCGGCGGTCACGTGGGGCCTCGGGATCGCGATCTTCGGCTACTCGACGTCCTTGGTCGTCGTGCTGGCCGGACTCGTCGTCGCCGGCGGGGCCGACGCGGTGAGCGGGATCTTTCGCAACACGATGTGGAACGAGTCGATCCCGCCCGACGTTCGCGGGCGCATGGCCGGCGTCGAACTGATCTCATATTCGCTCGGACCGACGGCTGGACAGTTCCGCTCCGGATTGATGACCGCCTGGACCTCGCTGCGGTTCTCACTCACCGTCGGCGGACTGGCGAGCGCCGGCTCGGTGGCGGTCGTCGTCGCGGCCCTACCCCAGCTGTGGGCCTTTGACGCTCAAACCGATCGCCACGTCGCCGATGTGCGCGAGCTGCGAGCCGCCGAGCACGATGCGCGATGACCGGACGTTCTACGCTTCATCCGTGGCGAATGCGTATCTAGTAACGGTGAGCGGGCCCGATCGGATCGGTGTGGGTGCCGAGCTCTTCGCGGCGCTGTCGGCCCTCGAGGCCGGTGGCGCGACCCTCACCGACGTCGGACAGATCACAATTCGAGGCGCCCTGGTGCTGTGCGCCGAGGTGTCCGGCGAGGGCCTGCGCCCCGAGGCGGTGCACGCGGCGATCGCCACGCGCGCCATCGAGGGCGGCTCGATCACCGCCACGGTCGAACCGGTCGACCCCGCCGCGATCGTGCACGGTGGACGGCTCCTCGTGACCCTCATCGCCCCGACGATCGGCGCATCCCAGTTGCGCGCGGTCTTTGGCGCGATCGCCGCCAGCGACTCGACCTGTGAACGGATCGTGCACCTCGCCACCTACCCGGTCGACTGCTACGAGCTCGTAGTGCTCGGCGTGGACCACGAGGCCCTGCGTCAGGGGGTCACCGACGCCGCCAACACCGTGGGGCTCGACCTCGCCATCCAGCGCGCGGGCCTGCACCGTCGCGCCAAGCACCTCGTGGTGATGGACGCCGACTCTACGCTCATCCAAGAAGAAGTGATCGACCTGCTCGCCGAGGCCTGCGGGCGCGCCGAGGACGTCTCGGCGATCACCGCCTCGGCGATGGCCGGGGCGATTGACTTCGCCGAGTCCCTGCGGCGCCGCGTCGCGCTGCTCGAGGGGCTGCCCGCGAGCGTCATCGACGACGTGCGCTCCCGGCTCCGTCTGATGCCCGGGGCGCGCACGCTGCTCGCGACGCTGCAGCGACTCGGCTATGTGCCCGCCGTCGTCTCGGGCGGGTTCCTCGAGGTGCTCGCGCCCTTGCTCGACGAGCTCGGCGTTCGCTACTACGACGCGAACCACCTCGAGGTGGTCGACGGCCGCCTCACGGGTCGGGTGCTCGGTGAGATCGTCGACCGCGCCGGCAAGGAGCGGGCCCTGCGACGCTTCGCTGAGGAGATCGGCGTCCCGCTCGAGCAGACCGTCGCGGTCGGTGACGGCGCCAACGACATCGACATGATCTCAGCGGCCGGCCTCGGCATCGCCTTTAACGCCAAGCCCGTCGTGCGCGCGCACGCGAATGCCGCGCTCTCGGTTCCTTACCTCGACGCAGTGCTCTACTTCCTCGGGATCAGTCGAGAAGAGATCGAAGCGGACTGAGGTGGACGGGTCGGCGCTCGAGGACCGACGCGCGTCGCTCTCGACGCTCCGTCGTCTGATCTTCTCTTCGTCGGTGCCCTGGGAGCGCCAGCGGGCCCGCTTCGCCGCGGCGACGTCGGCGACCCCCGTCGCGCGCGGCGTGGTGCGCGAAGCCGTAACAATCGGCTCGCTGCGCGTCGAGACCCTGACCCCGCGCGATGTGGCGCTTGACCGGGTGATCATCTACGTGCACGGCGGCGGGTACTGCATCGGCTCGCCGGCGATGGGCCGCGCCCTCGGGTCCTTCCTCGCGGTGGCCCTGCGCGCCACGCTCTACGGCCTTGACTACCGGCTTGCCCCCGAGCACCCGGCCCCGGCCGCGGTGCAAGACGTCACGGCGCTGCTTGAGTACCTGGCCGGTCACGAGGTCGCCGGCCTCGCGGACTCGGCCGGCGCGGGTGCACTCGTCGCTGCGCTGGTAGCTGGTGAAGCCCCGGTCGGCGCGCTCGCCCTGGTGTCGCCGTGGCTCGACCCGTTGCGCCCTTACGACGACGACCTCGCCGCGCGCGACCCCCTGCTTTCGATCGGCTGGCTCGAGGCCTGCGCACGGGCTTACACGCGCGGCGACCGTGACGACGAACTCGTGTCGCCACTTCGCGCGAACTGGGCGGGCCTCGCCCCAACGATTGTGGTGGGAACGAGTGACGACCTGCTCGCCCCCGACGCGGCCACTCTCGCCGCGCGCGACCACCTGGGCGTGGCGGTGCGGACCTGGCCGGGACTCTGGCACGACTTCGCGCTCGCCCTCGGCGAGCTGCCCGAGGCGACCGAGGCCGCCGAGGTGATTGCGCACCACCTCGCGGGGGCGATGGGGTGGCGTCGCGTGGAGGCTACCGGCTGGTAGGTTCGGCGTCACCTGAGCGTAGGAGGGGACGTGCGGGTTTCGATTGACGCAGACCGATGTCAGGGTCACGGGCGGTGCTTCAACGTCGCGCCGACGGTCTTCGGCTTCGACGACCTCGGTAGCGGGGTCGTCCTGGTGGCCGAGCCGAGCGGCGAGGACGTGCCACTCGCGCGCCTCGCCGAGGCGAACTGCCCGGAGCGCGCGATCACGGTGGTCGAGTGAGATGGATGAGCCCGTGACTGACTTCGCCACCGACTGGGACCACACCGACCCACGCTGGGTGCACGACCCGTACCCGATCTGGGACGAGCTACGCGAGCGCTGTCCCGTTGCCCACACCGATCGCTACGGCGGCGCCTGGTTCCCGTCGACCCACGCGGGGGTCTCCGCGGTCGCGACGGACACCGAGCACTTCACCAGCCGCACGGTGGTGATCGGCAACGGACGACCGATGGAGGAGGCCCCGCCCGCGCCGATTGGCGTCGCGCCACCCATCACCTCGGACCCGCCGTTCCACCAGATCGCGCGGCGGCTCATCTTGCCGGTCTTTGCGCCCGGACCGGTGCGCGAGCTCGAGCCGATGGTGCGTGCGCTGTGCGAGCGGTTGCTCGACGAGATCGCCGGTGAGCGTGTGCTCGACGCGGCGACCCAGTACGCGCAGTTCATCCCCCCGGCGGTGATCATCCGGATGCTGGGATTTCCCGAAGCCGACGAGGAGTTGTTCCGTGAGTTCGTCCACGTGGTGCTCGAGGGCGTGAACCTCCCGGCCGAGCAGCGCCTCGAGGAGTTCGCCCCGATCGAGGCCTACCTCAACGCCCAGATCGAGGACCACCGCGCCCACCCGCGTGACGACCTCACGAGCTACCTGCTCGGCGTCGAGGTGGCCGGCCAGCGTCTCGCGGTCGAGCACATCCGCGGCACCATGATCCTCGTGCTGATCGCCGGGATCGACACCACGTGGTCGGCGATCGGCGCGTCGCTCTGGCACCTCGCGAGCCACCCCGATGACCTGGCGCGCCTGGTCGCCGAGCCCGAGCTGATGGGGGTCGCCGTCGAGGAGTTCCTGCGTTTCTACGCGCCGGTCACGATGGCCCGGCTCGTGAAGGAGGACGTGGACTTCCTCGGCTGTCCCATGAAGCGCGACGACTGGATCCTGCTGGGCTTCCCGGCGGCCAACCGGGACCCTGCGGTTTTTCCCGACGCCGACCGGTTCATCATTGACCGTCTCGAGAACCGCCACATCGCGTTCGGCCTCGGGATTCACCGCTGCGCCGGGTCGAACCTCGCGCGAATGGAACTGCGTGTGGCGCTCGAGTCGTTCATCGCGCGCTACCCGCGTTTCGAGCTGCTCGACCCCGAGGACGTGACGTGGGCCCAGGGTCAGGTGCGCGGACCGCGCCGCGTGCCGATCCGCGTCGTGAACGATTAGTGCAGGCCGAGGTCGGGCGTGGCGCGACGCCACTGCTCGGCCATCCACGACTCGATGGCGTCGGGTTCGCGCGGCAGCGCCGCCGAGAGGTTGCGCGATCCGGTCTCGGTGACCAAGATGTCGTCCTCGATGCGCACCCCGATGCCGCGGTACTCCTCGGGCACGGTGAGGTCGTTCTTCTGGAAATACAGGCCGGGCTCGACGGTGAGCACGTAGCCCGCGTGCAACTCGCCGCGGTAGACGTCGTTACGCGCGTTGGCGCAGTCGTGCACGTCAAGGCCCAGCATGTGGGATACACCGTGCAGCGTGTAGCGGCGATGGGTCTGACGGTCGGGGCGCAGTGACGCTTCGGGGTCGTCGATGATCCCGAGCTCCGCGAGGCCGTAGGCGAGCACGCGCACGGCAGCGTCGTGGGCGGCGCTGAAGGGCACGCCCGGGGCGACCGCGGCGATGCCGGCCTCCTGGGCGGCGAGCACGAGCTCATAGACGCGTCGTTGGGCGGGGGAGAAGACCCCGTTGATCGGCAACGTGCGCGTCACGTCGGCGGTGTAGAGCTGGTCACATTCGACCCCCGCGTCGAGCAGCAGCAGCTCGCCATCGCGCACGTCGCCGTCGTTGCGGGTCCAGTGCAGCACCGTCGCGTTGGCCCCGCTCGCGGCGATCGTGTCGTAGCCGACATCGTTGCCCTCGACACGTGCGCGCAGGTTGAAGACCCCCTCGATCACGCGCTCGCCGCGACCCTTCGCCTGGGGCAGCGCGCGTACGACGTCGGCGAAGCCCTCGACCGTGTGGGCGATTGCGACCTCGAGCTGGCGTTGCTCGAACTCGTCCTTCACGAGGCGTAGTTCACCGAGGGTGGTGGCGAGCCGGTCGTCGTGCTCACTCGGCTCGATTGCGGCGTCGAGGGTCGCGTCAACGCCTCGCACGACGGCGATCGTCGTGTCACCCAGCTCGCCCAGGTGCTTGGCCAGGTCCTCGAGCGGGGCCGTGTCGACCTGGTAGTACTGGGCCGCCTCGCTCACGCCCCGGCGCGCGCCGACCCACAGCTCGCCGTAGCGCGCGTCGGTGAAGAAGGCGTGGGTGCGGGCGTCGCGCCGTTCGGGCACGTAGAGCGTGGCGTGGCCGGCCCCCGCCCCCGGGGTGATCACGAGCACGCAGTCGGGCTCGACGCAACCGGTGAGGTAGAAGAAGTCCGTGCCGGGCCTGAAGCGGTAGTCGGTGTCGTTCGCGCGCACCTTGGCCGAGCCGGTGGGGACCACCAGCGTGAGTCCGGGCATCGCCGCGGCGAGCGCGGCGCGGCGCGTCGCCGCGTAGGTGGCGCCGGGGTGCACGTCGCCACTCGGCGCCGATGGCGCCCAGCCGCTCGTCATGGCCTCGACGAGGGCCCGCGGCACCGCAGGGCGGTGCCCCCCCGCCCAGACCCAGTGCTCGCTGATGGGATGCTCGGCGGAGACGTCGGGTTCGGTGACGGGGTTATCGCTCATGGGCTCAATCTACCGTTCGAGGCGGTGGCGTCGACGTCGTAATCTCGTGCCATGGAGCTGTCCCTTGACTACGACGGCCCCGTCGCGGTGCTCACGTGGCGCGACGGGGAGAACCGGATCAACGACGAGTCACTCGGGGCGTTGCGCGCCCGACTCGACGAGCTCGAATCGCGAAAGGGACCGCTCGGCGTGGTCCTGACCGGCGAGGGCAAGTTCTTCTCTAACGGCCTCGACCTCGCGCGCTACGGCACGGACCCCGCGGGGCTCGGCCACATCCTCACCGAGCTGCACCGCATGGTGGTGCGCCTGCTCACGTTCCCCGCCTACACCGTGGGGGCCCTCAACGGGCACACCTTCGCCGGCGGCGCGTTGCTCAGCTGCGCGCTCGACTACCGGGTGATGCGCGAGGACCGGGGGTTCTGGTGCATGAACGAGGCCGACATCGGGCTGGCACTCGATGCCAAGCTCGCGGCGATCCTCTTTAACCGCCTGCCCCGCGCGACCGCGATCGACGCCATGTTGACCGCCCGTCGCTTCGACGCGCCGGGCGCGTTGCACGCGGGCATCGTCGAGGCGGTGGCCCCCGAGGGGGCCGTGCTCGAGCACGCCGTCGCGGTCGCGGCGGCGATGGCCGACAAGGACCGCGGCGTCATCGCCCACCACAAGCGCCTCGCCTACGGCGAGGTCGCCGCGACCCTGGGCTTCCCGGTCGTCTAACGCTGGGTGCGGTCGACCAGGCGCCAGGTCGCGGGCAACGCGACCCCGGCTAGGGCAGCCTTGATGACCTCGCCGGTGATGAAGGGCGTGAGGCCGAGCGAGATCGCCGTCGCGAGACCGACGTGCAGGCTGAACGCGAGCCACGGCACCGCGATCGCGAAGATGATGACCTCGCCCACGACCATCGAGGTCACGGCGCGCGCCACGGTGCGGTCGGCCCCGCGCGAGGCGAGCCAACCGAGCGCGGCGCTCGCGACGACGAAACCGAGCAGGTAGCCGAAGGTCGCCATCGGGACCCCGCTCGAGTGGTCGGCGAACCACGGCACGCCGAGGACCCCCGCGGCGACGTAGAGGCCCATGGCGAGACTGGCGCGGCGCCAGCCGAGCGCGGTGCCCACGAGCAGCACGCCGAGCGTCTGGCCGGTGATCGGCACGGGCGTGAAGCCGAGGTGGATGGTGACCTGGGCGAGCAGGCCGACGAGCGCGGCGCCCGAGACGACGAGCACGGCGTCGGCGACGCGCGACGAGGCCACGGCGTCGGCGAGGACGCGGCGCGGGGACGGAACGGCGATCGTGGACATGGGACCTCCCTAGACTTTCGGCAATGCTACGCGACGGCCGTCGACGACCGTCGCGACCAGCGGGGGCGTCTAGATCCAGCCCTGGTCTCGGGCGATTTGCTCGACGTCGCCGATGCGTAGCCCGCTGCGGTGCTGGAGCGTGCGGATGAGCCCCCCGGCCTCGTAGAGCGACTCGTGCGTGCCGGTGTCGAGCCACGTGGTGGCCCGTGAGAGCACCTCGACGCGCAGCTCGCCGCGCTCGAGGTAAGCGTTGTTGAGGGCCGTGATCTCGAGCTCGCCGCGAGTGCTCGGGGCGAGCTGGTGGGCGAACTCGCTCGCGCGCTCGTCGTAGAAGTAGATGCCAGGCACGGCGTAGTTGCTCTTCGGGGTGGCCGGCTTCTCCTCGATCGAGAGCACGAGGCCGTCGTCGTCGAACTCGACGACGCCGTAGCGCTCGGGGTCCTTCACCTGGTAGGCGAAGATGAGCGCCCCGGACACGTCGGTGTTCTCGCGCAGGT
>JAJYDR010000070.1 GCA_021777285.1 Actinomycetes bacterium | reverse complement strand
GGAATTGTCAGCAGGCCCAGATGCTCTATGACTGGATCAAGGACCGTCCGCTGTTCGAGACGCTGAGTAACCGCCCGCAGTTGTCCATCGTCCCTTTTCGAACGATGGTCGACGGGTGCGCGGATCCCGATGGCCATAACGACGCCTTGTGCGCCGCGATTCAACGCGACGGTCGCGTCTACGTGTCACCGGCCACGATCGATTGTCACGTGTGGCTGCGACCGTGTTTCACCAACTTCCGTACGACGTCTGACGACGTGGCGATGCTCCTCGAGGTGGCTGAAGAGCTCGGCGCCACCTGCCAAGGACTGCACCACTAACTCGAGCGCATCGCGCGACGACGATTCCCGCGGTGGATCGCGATGAGGCGAGCCCCAACGGCACCGACGGCGCGACCGGTTCGCTCGAGCAAGCGAGCGGCCGTGAGCCGCGGACTCTGCTTCCCGATTGGCGGCGCAGACCCGAGCAGCACGTTCTCGGCGCGATGAAAACTGACCCGAATCGCTTGTCAGCGTGAAGTGCGTGGACTAGAACTATCGCCATGGTGCACCTCGAGCCCAAGTCCGGCTCTGACGTGGCAGCGTGGCTGACGACGATGTGGACTGATTACCGCGAGCAATTGCTCGGGGCCGGTTTCACGCAACGAGATGCGTCGCTCAATATCGAGCGGATCAAGGCCAATCTCTTCGTCGACGGCGTGCCCAATGGCGACCAGCGACTCTTTGACGTGCTGGATGATGGCGCGCGCGTGGGAAGTCTTTGGCTCGCCAAGACCGATGATCCAAGCGCGCACGAGTGGTTCATCTACGACGTCGTGATCGAGCCGGAGTTCCGCGGGAGAGGGTTCGGTCGATCCACGATGCAGGCCGCAGAGGACTACGTCAGGGGCCAGGGCGGGACCAGACTGTCGCTCAACGTCTTTGGCCCCAACGTCGTCGCGAGGAGTCTCTACGAATCGATGGGCTACTCGGTCTTGACCGTTGGGATGGGCAAGGATCTCGATTGATGGGTGGGGCGTGTCGGTCGTTCCTCGCGAACGGCTCCCTGTGCGGTGGTTCACCGGATTGTCGCCTAAGGTCAATCCTTCCGGCCCGTCCGGGTACCGAATCGCGACGTGTGTCGATGTTCGCCGCGTTGTCGATGCGCTCGAGGCGCGGTACGCTACGGACGTGATTGTTTGCGCACCGGTGACTCCTGATGGAAAAATCGATCCTCGTTGGGGGAAGGCGGACTGGCTCGCGGTGGCAAACGTCGCCGACGGCGCGGTGACGTCGTGGGAACTGGTCGAGGTGTCATGGAGCCAACTCCACGATGAAGGTTCATCGGCGCGCCATCACGCTCGCGTCGCCCGCTTCCTCCTCGACCACCAGATCGAGGCGGTGATCGCCGATCACGTCGGTGACGGGATGGTCCGGATGCTGTCGACAATGAAGATCCAACTGCTCACCGGCGCCCAGGGCGACGCGCGCAGCGCGGTACTCACGGCACTCGCCGCCTGAAGTTCCCCGTCGCGGGGACGGTCGCGAGCGATTTCTAAGCCTCCTGGTTGCGGTCTGGACACAGTAGGTCGAAACGTTCGTGGCTCGGTGCGCACTGGAATGAACCCGTAATTCCGATGTTTTCTCAGGTTCGGCCGAGATGGTCGTGCGCGTCTCTCGCCACGCGTACCAATGAGTAACCGATCAATAATACCTGGTCATAAGGTATAGCCCGGTGGCCGTATCGCATTCCGTGCGGGTCGGCTCGACAATTCTCTCGGTGGGCGGCTTGACACGAGTGGACCTATTTGATAGAAACTCTCAAACTTGATTCGTCAAAGCGACGAGGTCAGGAACACCTGGGGGGAGTGTACGTGACGCTTTTTTGGCTGTCGGTCGGCTTCGGTTTCGTTACGGCGTCCGTGCTGGCCATCTCTGCGGTGGGGTTGAGCCTGCAGTTCGGAATCACGAACTACATCAACTTCGCCTACGGCGACTTCATGGCGCTCGGCGCGTACTTCACGTACGTGTTGAACGCGGAGTTCTTCCACTTGAACATTTGGATCGCGCTCGTCCTCGGTTCACTCATGATGGGAGTTCTCGCGGTTCTGTTGAACCACTTCCTGCTGAGTCCGTTCGCGCGGCGCTTCTCGAAGAGTTTCTACGTCATGATCGTGACCTTCGGGCTCTCGCTGATCATCTTGAACGTGATCTACTCGATCTGGGGTCCGAACGTCCGCAACTACACGATGCCCCTCGAGCACGTGCTGCACATCGGTCCGTTCTTGCTGACGAGGGACCAGGTGATCGTGATGATCGTCGCGGTCCTGCTCATGATCGGCGTGCACCTGATGTTGAAGACGACGCGCCTCGGCAAGTCGATGCGCGCGATGTCAGACAACACCACACTCGCCATGACGAGCGGCATCGACACCCGGCGCATCACCACCGTCACGTGGTTCCTCTCGGGAACGTTGGCAGGCATCGCGGGTTCGGTGCTCGGCATCGCCGAGGGCAACCTCACACCCGCGGCCGGTGAGCTGTTCCTGTTCGTCATCTTCGCGGCAGTGATTGTCGGTGGAGTCGGAAGCATCTACGGCGCGATGGCCGGCGCGGTGCTGATCGGCATGGCGACCGAGATCTCCGCCGCGTTCATCAACCCCGCGTGGAAACTCGACGTGGCGTTCGTCATCTTGATTCTCACGCTGCTCTTCAGGCCGAGTGGTCTGTTCGCACGGCCTGGAAAGGGTTAAGGCAATGTCGGCATTTTGGTACTACGTATTCACTCTCGTCTTCTTCCTGTTCGACTACTTCATCCTCGCGATGGGGCTGAACATCCAGTACGGCGAGACCGGGATCCTCAACTTCGCCTACATCGGCTTCGTCGCCGTGGGCGCCTACGTCACCGGAGTGACCAGCCTCCCGGCTTCGGCCGGCACGGGGCAGCAGTACATCCTCGGCTGGGGCCTACCGTTCCCGATCAACCTGATCCTCGGCGGCCTCACGGCGTCGGCCCTCGCGTTCGTGGTCGCGTTGATCGCGCTGCGGCGACTGCGCACGGACTACCTCGCGGTGGTGCTCATCTCGCTGTCACTCGTGCTCTATGACGTGATCAACAACTACGTCCCGCTCTTCAACGGCGCCGATGGTCTCTACAACGTCCCCGAGCCGCTGGCGGGCTTCTTCAAGCTCACGACCAACGCCTTCGTGCCGTTCTTCGCGATGGTCACTGGTGTGGTCGCGCTCATCATGTGGTGGGTGATGAGCCGGATCACCAACGCGCCGCTCGGTCGAACGCTGCGGGCCATCCGCGACGACGACGGCGTGGCGGCGACCCTCGGCAAGGGTGTCTTCCGCTATCAGCTGACCTCGATGCTCATCGGGTCGTTCTACGCCGGCGTCGGCGGTGGACTCATCATCCAGTTCGGTGGCTCGTTCAACCCGACGGCGTGGCTGCCCGGTGAGACCTTCGTCGTCTTCGCGGTCATCCTCGTCGGTGGCGTCGGCAACAACGTCGGACTGCTCGTTGGCGCGTTGCTCGTCGAGACCCTCCTGATCCACCTGCCAGCGTTCCTGCCCAGCATCCCGGGCCACCCGGGGCTGATCGAGTACATCGACACGATGGTCGTGGGCGTGCTGCTCATGGTCATGCTCTGGTTCCGCCCGCAGGGCGTGGTGCCCGAGCGGGTCCGGCGTAGCCCCTTCACCCTCGCTAAGCGGTCGACCCAGACACTCGACGACAGCGCCGTCGTCGTGCCCGCGGCCCCCGTCGAGGCAGTAATCGGACAGGAGTCCACCAATGGCTGAGCGCAACGACACCGCGACCGAGGGCGTCTTCGCCCTGCGTTGCCAGGAGATCAAGAAGTCCTTCCAGGGCGTCATGGCCGTCACCGGGGCGACCTTCGACGTGCCCCAGGGCATGATCACCGCCCTGATCGGTCCCAACGGCGCCGGCAAGACGACGGTCGTCAACATCCTCTCGGGGATGATGAAGAGCGACAGCGGCGCCATGCAGCTCGGCTCGACCGACGTCACCAACTGGGAGAGCTACAAGATCGCGCGCATGGGCCTCATGCGCACCTTCCAGCTCTCTCGCGAACTCGGCGGGCTGACGGTGCTCGAGAACCTGCTCGTCGCCCCCCAGCACCAGTCGGGCGAGTCGCTGTTCAACATCTTCTTCCGGCCCGGGCGCACCAAGCGCGAGGAGCGGGACAACACCGAGCGCGCCCTCGAGATCCTTAACACCTACGGGCTCTACGACCTGCGTGACAACCGGTCCCGCGAGCTCTCCGGGGGACAGAAGAAGCTGCTCGAGATCGCCCGCGGGGTCATGGCATCGCCGCGGATCCTGCTGCTCGACGAGCCGATGGCCGGCGTCAACCCGGCGCTGATTGACCGGATCGGTGGGTACATCTTGGATCTGAAGGCCGGGGGGATGACCATCCTCATGGTCGAGCACAACCTGAACGTGGTCGAGAAGATCTGTGACCACGTCATCGTCCTGGCCGAAGGCCGAACCCTCGCGACGGGCCGCCTCAGCGACCTGCGCGCCAATGAAGAAGTCGTCCACGCGTACCTAGGTGAGGTAATCAATGCCAGCACTACTCGCTGAGAACGTGACGGCCGGATACGGCCGCACGCCCATCATCACCGACATCTCGCTGTCGGTCGAGCAGGGGACGGTGACCACGATCATCGGGCCCAACGGCGCCGGGAAGTCCACGTTCGCCAAGACCGTCGTGGGAATCCTGCGCGCGACCACGGGCCGGATCATGGTCGGTGACCTGGACATCACGCGGATGCCGGGACACCAGATCCCGCGCCACGGACTCGTCTACGTTCCCCAGAACGACAACGTGTTCAAGAACCTCACGGTGCGCGAGAACCTCGAGGTCGGCGGGTTCGCCGCCAAGGGCAACACCGAGGCGCGTATGGAGGAGATCCTCTCAATCTTCACCGACCTCAGCAAGGCCCGTGAGAAGAAGGCCGGATTCCTGTCGGGTGGACAGCAGAACCTGCTCGCCATCGCGCGGTCCTTGATGGTCGAACCGTCGGTCATCGTGCTCGACGAGCCGACGGCCGGACTGTCGCCCGCCTACACCGACGTCGTGTGGAACCAGATCGAGCGCATCGCCGCGTCGGGCACTGGTGTCCTCGTCGTCGAGCAGAACGTGGAGCGCGCCTTGAAGCACGCCCATTTCGTCCACATCTTCGTCGCCGGCTCCAACCACGTGCACGGACTCGCGTCCGAGATCGCGGCGTTGGACCTCGCGGCAATCTTCCTCGGTCGGGCCGAGGCGAACAGGTCGTAGAAGTGGGAAATGCCCGCTGCCACGAGACAGAAACAACAAGGGGGAGAATTCCAATGAAAGTAAGTAGGCGGTACTCGCGAGGACGGGGCAGCGTCAAAGTTGGCCTCGTGCTCGCGACCATGGCGTCGATGGTCGGCGCTGGACTCATGAGTGTGCCCGCGAGCGCGGGGACGAAGAAGTTGACACCGCTGGTCGTGGGTGGGATCCTGCCCTTCACCGGGTCAAAGTCCCTCCTCTCGCAGTGGGGCGTGCACGGTGTCAAGGTCGGCCTCTACGAGGTCAACCACAACGGTGGCGTACTCGGTCACAAGCTGGTGAGCTCCTTCGTGGACGACGCGGCGGACTCGGTGGACACCCTGCCGGCCTTCCGCAACCTCATGACGCACCACCCGACGTTCATCGTGGGACCGTTCTCCCCGACGATCGAGGCCGTGATCAACCAGTTCAAGCCGAACAACGTGGTGGACTTCATGGTCGGCGGGTTGAGCAACCTCGACACGATGCACTACCAGTACGTGTTCCGTACCACGGCGTCGGACTCGACCGAAGCGATCGCGATGGCGTACTACGCCATCAGCCACGGATGGAAGACGGCGTCGTTGATGTTCGACAACTCGGCGAACTCACAGGGCTTCGTGCCACCGCTCATCAAGGCGTTCAAGGCGCTCGGCGGGACCATCCAGCAGAACATCACCCTGACTCCCGGTCAGTCCTCGTACAGCTCTGAGCTGACGCAGGCCTTCGCGGGCAACCCCAAGGTGATCTTCAACTCGATGGACTCCCAGACCTACGCGACCTTGATGTCAGACGCCCAGCAGCTGAGCTACACGACGGCCGCGCAGTGGATCGGTGACGACCTGCAGTCCGCACCCCAGGGCGTCTACGCCAAGGCCTTCGGCTCAGCGGCGTCGACGAACCTGACCGCGGCCCTGCCGGCGACCCCGTCGACGACTGACAGTGCGTACAATCACTTCCTCGCGGACTACCAGAGCGTGTGGCGCACGACTTCGATCCTGCCCACATCCTTCAACTTCTACGACTCGATCCTCATCGCCTCACTCGCGATGACGTTGGCGAACTCGACGAACCCGAAGGTCTGGGTGAATGACGTGATGAAGGTCTCTGACCCGCCGGGAGTCCAGTGCTTCACCTACGCCTCGTGCGTGGCGCTGATCAAGCATCACAAGAAGATCAACTTCCAGGGAGCCGGCGGCAACGACGACTTCAACAAGTACCACAACGTCTTCAGTGGCTTCCAGATGGTCGGGTTCGACTCGAACCTCAACAACGTAGTTCGCACGTACGTCACCGCTCAGGACCTCGCGAAGGTCGTGGCCAAGGAGGGGTAGGCACGTCGCGGTAAGTCCGTTCGTTCGCCGTGGCGGGAAACCGCCACGGCGAACGAACCCCCCGTTCGATCTTCGTCCACTGGGGCGAAGTTCGAACGGGACTAAGCACGAGGCGCCGCTCGGCGCCGGTAAGGATTGATCCATGGTTGGGTTGCTCGAAGGCGTGCGCGTCCTCGACGTGACGACGGTGCTCGCGGGGCCGTTCGCGGCGTATCAGTTGGGCCTGCTCGGTGCCGACGTCATCAAGGTCGAGATCCCCGGGGCCGGGGACCTCGCGCGAGACATGGGTGATGACGAGTACCTGAAGTCCCACTCGATGGGGGCGGCCTTCGTCGCCCAGAACAGCGGTAAGCGATCGGTCACTATCGACCTGAAGAGCGCGGGCGGCCGGGAGGTCTTCGCCCGGCTCGTCGATGAAGCAGACGTCCTGGTTGAGAATATGCGCCCCGGCGTGCTCGACCGGCTCGGTTTCTCCTGGGCGGTGCTCCACGAGCGCAACCCGGCCATCATCTACTGTGCGGTGTCCGGGTTCGGCCAGACAGGCCCCCTGGCCGACCGCGTCGCCTATGACCAGATAATTCAGGGACTCGCCGGCATGGCCGCGATCACCGGTGAGCCCGACGGCGGCCCGTTGCGGGTGGGCTTCCCGATCTGTGACACGCTCGGCGGCTACGCCGCCGCGATGGCGATCTCGGCCGCGCTCGTTCGCCGGGGTCGCGACGGCGTCGGGACCTTCCTTGACGTCTCGATGCTCGAGACCGCCGTGACCGCGATGGGGTGGGCGGTGTCCGAACAGCTGATCACCGGCAAGGACGCGCGCCGCCACGGCAACCACAACGCGGCGTCGTCGCCGTCGGGCACGTTTCGCACCGGTGACGGCCTGCTCAATATCGCGGCGAACACCCAGGTCCAGTTCGAATCAGTGTGCAAGGTCGTTGGTCGCACTGACCTGCTCGACGACCCACGGTTCGCCACGCGCATGGACCGCAAGCGCAACCGCGCGGCGCTGACCGCCGAGCTCGAGTCGGCGCTCGCCGCGAAGGGCTCGACCGAGTGGGAAGCCGAGCTCGCGACCGTGAGTGTCCCGGCCGGGCTGGTGCTGAGTCTCGCCGACGCGCTCAACCAGGAGCAGATCCGAACGCGCGAGCTCATCCACGAGGTCGAGCTCGGTCTCGCGGACCGCGCGACGGTGTCGGTCGTCGGCAGCGGCGTCCACGTCGACGGCGCGAGCCTCACCCCGCGATCGGGACCGCCCGCCCTCGGGCACGATACCGAGGCGGTACTCCGCGAGCTGGGATTCTCCGCGGACGAGATCGAGAGGCTCCGTGTCGAACGTGCGATCTGAGCTCGACCCCGGCGTGCCGTGGGGGCCCGTCGCCGGTCTGCCCCGCGTGGAGATCGTCGAAGAGGGCATGCGTGAAGGGATGCAGATCGAGCGCGCGGACATCACCGTCGACCAGAAGCTCCGGCTCCTGGACGCGCTCTCGCGCACGGGGCTGCGCACGATCGTCGTCGGTTCCTTCGTGAGTCCCGCCTGGACGCCCCAGATGGCCGACATCGATGAACTCGTCTCACGCTTCACGCCGGTGGAGGGGGTGACCTACACCGCCCTCGCGCTCAACGAGCGAGGACGGGAGCGGATGGCCCACTACGCCGGTCGACTCAGTGACCCCGACGAGGTCCCGCGCACTCTCGTGCACCTCTGTGACGTCTTCGTTCGCCGTAACACCAATCGTTCCCAACAGGCCGAGATCGACGAGTGGCCGAAGGTCATCGCGCGCGCGGTCGCGCGCGGGGACCGGCGCGCGGGAATCGGCATCAACGCGGCGTGGGGGTCCAACTGGTTGGGTCCCTTCGACGAGGTGACCCGCATGGACCTGCTCGCGCGCCAGTACGAGCTCTGGACCGCGGCTGGCGTCGAGGTCGACCGGGTGTGGATCGGCGACCCGATGGGCTGGAACCTGCCCCACCACGTCGAGTCCCAGCTGCGCGCCATCCGCGAACGCTGGCCCGCGATCACCCGGTTCCACCTCCATCTGCACGACGCGCGCGGCATGGCGCTGCTCTCGGCCTACGTGGCCCTGCGGACCCTCGGGCCCGAGTGCACGCTGGTGCTCGACAGTTCGATCGGGGGGATGGGCGGCTGCCCCTACGGCGGTCACGGCCGGATGACGCGCCTGATCGCGACCGAGGACCTGGTGGACCTGCTCGAGGAGCTGGGCGTCGACACCGGCGTCGACCTCGACCGCTTGATCGAGGCCGCGGCGATCGCCGAGGAGGTCGTCGGCCATTCGCTCTGGGGCCACGTCGCCAAGGCCGGACCACGCCCGCGGCCCGGCCGCCTCTTCCCGATGGACCTGCCGTTCATCGAGACCGAGGTCGAGGCGCAGCACTTTCGCCTCGGCCCGCCCGTCTACGCCGACGCCCGCGCACCGTGGAAGTCCGTCATTACCTCGCCGGTCCGCGAAGCCATCGACGCGACGCTCGAGCGCGGATCGGAACCGGGTGAGTGGCGGGAGCCGTAAGGGTGACCAAATCTCGACCCGAGGGTCGATACGACGACGCAGGTGCACCGCTGACGGGCCTGACGACCCGTGGATTGGTCGACGGCGATGGCGACGATGGCCAGCTCAGCTCGGTCCGGTCGCTTGATCGCCCTTTCGTGATCCTGCGGGTGCTGCGCGAGCATCGTGGCCCGATGCGCCTGACCGAGATCGCGACCGCGGCGCAACTGCATCTGGCGACTACCCAACGGATCATGAACCTGCTGATCAAGTACGGCTACGTCGAACGCGAAGGCCTCGATTATCGCCTCGGGGTCGCCTCGTTGTTGAACGGCAATGCGTATCTCCTGACCAACGGGCTCGTATCGGCCGCCGAGCCGGTCCTCATCGAGTTGACGGCGTCGACGGGTCTTACGTCGTCGCTCACGGTGCGTTACGAGTTCAGTGCCGTGCTGCTGCTGCGGGTCTCGAGCACGCCGCCCCTGCGCTTCCAACTGCCCATCGGCGAACCCATGCCCCTCGTGGTGGGCGGCGCGCGCGTGCTCGCCGCGGCGCTGGACGGCCAAGACCTCGACCGGTTGCTCGAGGGCGTCACCACAATCCCTCTCGCGAGCGGCGTCGAGCTCGCTCGCAGCGAGTTTGTCGAGGGGCTGAAGCTCATCCGCGAGCGCGGCTACGCCTTCGGTCAGGGCCAGCGCGAGGCGGGTGCACTGTCGGTCGCGGTACCGGTGCACGACCGCGAACAGCAGACGGTGGCGGCCATCCAGCTCTCTTCGATGATCGAGGACATCCCCGTGGACATCGACTCACTCGTCATCGAACTCAAGCGCGCGAGCTCGGCAATCTCTCGGAGGCTCCCGTGATCGACCACGTCGTTCGTTCGTACCGAAGCGACGAGGCACTCGCCGCGTCGCACCAACTGGCGTGGCGACTCGCCGAGCTCGCGGCCGATCCGACGCCGATCGACGACGACGTGCTCGACATGGTGGTCAACCGCGTCATCGACGATGCCGCGGTCGCGGTCGCCTCGCTCGGTCGCGCCGCGGTCGCGGCCGCGCGCGACCAGGCCGTGTGTCACCCCTACCGGCCGGGAGCGACCGTGTTCGGTCTCGCGCCGGGTGAGCGGTTCTCGCCCGAGTGGGCGGCGTGGGCCAACGCCGTGGCGGTGCGCGAGCTCGACTTCCACGACACGTTCCTCGGGGCCGAGTACGCCCACCCCGGTGACGCCATCGCGCCCATCGTCGCCGTCGCCCAGCACGTCGCCAGCGAACGCGCGATCGGCGGCCGCGACGTCGCGCGAGCGATCGCGACCGCCTACGAAGTCCAGATCGACCTGAGCCGCGCAATCAGCCTGCACCAGCACCAGATCGACCACGTTGCCCACCTCGGCCCGGCGGTTGCCGCGGGGCTGGGGACGCTGCTCGGGCTTGGTCCAGTGATCACGGCGCACGCGATCAGTCAGGCGCTGCACACGACGACCGCGACGCGCCAGTCGCGCAAGGGCGAGATCTCGACCTGGAAGGCCTACGCGCCGGCGTTCGCCGGCAAGGTCGCCATCGAGGCGGTCGACCGTGCGATGCGCGGTCAGACCTCGCCGACGCCGATCTACGAGGGCGAGGACGGGGTGATCGCACGGCTGCTGGACGGGCCCGACGCGCGCTACGTGGTGTCCCTGCCTGGGCCCGGCGAAGCGAAGCGCGCCATCCTGGACTCCTTCACCAAGGAGCACTCGGCTGAGTACCAAGCCCAGGCCTGGATCGACCTCGCGCGACGACTGCACGACCAGTACCCGTCGTGGCGTAGCGGCGCGGCGATCGAGTCGATTGTCCTGTTCACCTCGCACCACACCCACCACGTGATCGGGTCGGGTTCCGGTGACCCCCAGAAGTACGACCCGAACGCGTCGCGCGAGACCCTCGACCACTCGGTTGCCTACATCCTCGCGGTCGCCCTCCAAGACGGCGAGTGGCACCACGAGCGCTCCTATCGCCGCGACCGGGCGACCCGTGCCGACACGGTCGCGCTCTGGCGAAGGATCCGGACCGTCGAGGAACCCGAGTGGACCCGCCGCTACCACGCGAGCGACCCGAGCGAGCGAGCCTACGGTGGGCGCATCGAGGTGCACCTCGATGACGGCACGACCGTCGTCGACGAGATCGCAGTCCCCGACGCCCACCCACTCGGTGCGCGTCCGTTCGCGCGCGCCAACTACGAGGCGAAGTTCCGCACGCTCGCCGCCGGCGTGCTCGATGACACCGAATGCGATCGCTTCCTTGGCGTGGCCGAACGACTCGGGACGCTGGGTCCCGACGAACTCGGTAGTCTCACGGTGAGTGCTCCCGCGCTCGCGGCGAGCGTTGTGACGAAGGGGATCTTCTGATGCTGCACGCTGCACCCAGCGCATCGGCCAAGCGCGCCCGTCTGCGGTCCCGCCTGACTGCCGGCCCGATCCTCACCTTGCCGGGCGCATTCAACCCGCTCTCAGCGATGCTCATCGAGCGCCACGGCTTCGAGGGCGTCTACCTCTCCGGTGCGGTACTCGCGGCCGACCTCGGGCTGCCCGACATCGGACTCACCACGCTCTCCGAAGTGGCCGCGCGCAGCGCCCAGGTGGCGCGGGTAACCGGGATCGGCACCATCGTCGACGCCGACACGGGGTTCGGTGAGCCGATGAACGTCGCGCGCACCGTCCAACTGCTCGAGGACGCCGGTGTCGCGGGCCTGCACCTCGAAGACCAGGTCAATCCCAAGCGCTGCGGGCACCTCGACGGCAAGCAGGTCGTCGAGCTCGACGCGGCGATTCGCCGGATCAACGCCGCGGCCACGGCCCGACGCGACCCGGACTTGCTCATCATCGCGCGTACCGACGCGCGGGCCGTCGAGGGGTTAGACGCCGCGATCGAACGGGCCCGCGCCTACGTCGATGCCGGGGCCGACGCGATCTTCCCCGAGGCGCTGCTCGACGAGCGCGAGTTCGAGGCCATGCGCGCCGCGGTGTCGGTGCCGGTCCTCGCCAACATGACCGAGTTCGGCAAGGGACCATCGCTCAGCG
>JAJYDR010000069.1 GCA_021777285.1 Actinomycetes bacterium | reverse complement strand
TTCATGGCGAAATTCAACGAGCGCGAAGGTAACTCCTGCCACATCCATCTCTCGCTTCGCAACCGCGCCGGTGAACCGATCTTCACTGGCGATGGGCCGTACGGGTTCTCGCCGATCTTCGAGCACTTCTTGGCCGGTCAGATCGCCTACGCGAGGGAGATGTCGCTGTGGCTGGCGCCCAACGTCAACAGCTACAAGCGCTTCGTCGAGGGGTCGTTCGCGCCGACCGCTCTGGTGTGGGGGCTTGATAATCGGACGTGCGCCTTTCGAGTCGTGGGACACGGGTCGTCGGTTCGCGTGGAGTGCCGGATCCCGGGCGGGGACGTCAATCCCTATCTCGCCGAGGCCGCCCTGGTCGCCGCGGGACTTCGCGGCATCGAGGAGTCGCTGCCCCTCGCGCCGCCATTCACGGGCAACGCCTACGCTGCTGACGCACCTCGCGTCCCGACGACCCTCCGAGAGGCTGCCGCACTGTTTGACGCGTCGGTCGTGGCCCGCGAAGCTTTTGGTGACGACGTAGTCGACCACTACGTCCACGCCGCGCGGGTTGAGGTCGCCGTCTTTGACGCTGCGGTGACCGATTGGGAACGATTCCGAGGATTCGAGAGGTTATGAGCATGATTTCCATAGTCAATCCGTCGACCGAGGTTGAGATCGCCTCGGTGGTCATGCACGACGTCGACGAGGCCGATCGCGCGATCGAACGTGCCGCGCAGGCGGCGACGCAGTGGCGCACGGTGACCCCGGCCGATCGTGCGCGACTGCTCCGGCGTTTCGCGGAGGTCGTCGACGGCCACATCGAGGAGCTGGCCCAACTCGAGGTCGCAAACTCCGGGCACACGATCGCCAATGCCCGCTGGGAGGCCGGCAACGTTCGAGACGTCCTGCACTACTACGCGGGTGCACCGGAACGGCACGTCGGCCGCCAGATTCCGGTGGCTGGTGGCGTCGACATGACTTTCTTTGAACCCCTCGGTGTGGTCGGCATCATCGTGCCGTGGAATTTTCCCATGCCGATTATGGGTTGGGGGCTGGGTCCCGCGTTGGCGGCGGGCAATACGGTGGTGTTGAAGCCCGCGTCACTCACGCCGCTCACCGCGATACGGATCGGTGAGCTCGCCCTGGAATCGGGTATCCCCGAGGGGGTGTTCCAGGTCATCACCGGTGAGGGGTCGACGGTCGGTGAGCGATTCGTGACGCACCCCTCGGTTCGCAAGATCTGCTTCACTGGGTCCAACGCCGCTGGTCGCCGGATCATGGAAGGGTGTGCGGCGCAGGTGAAGCGTCTCACCCTGGAACTTGGCGGCAAGAGCGCCAACATTGTCTACGCCGACGCCGACCTCGAGCGAGCGGGCGCCATGGCACCGTACGCGGTCTTTGATAACGCGGGTCAGGACTGCTGCGCGCGATCGCGTCTGCTCGTCCAGTCATCGGGTTACGACCGGTTCATGGAGTACTTCGAAGCCGCTGTCAAGGCGGTCAAGGTGATCGACCCTCGCGACGAGGCGAGCGAGATGGGTCCGCTCATCACCGCGGCCCATCGTGACACGGTCGCCAGTTACGTCGACGAATCGACCGTTGCGTTCCAGGGCAGTGCGCCGAGCGGACCGGGCTTCTGGTTTCCACCGACGGTGCTCGACGCCACGGATCGTACGGCGCGTTCCTACTGTGAGGAGATCTTCGGGCCGGTCGTCTCGGTCGTGCGTTTCGAGGACGAGGCGCAGGCCATCGCGCTCGCCAACGAGGGTCCCTACGGTCTCTCGGGCTCGATTTGGAGTCGGGATATCGGTCGGGCACTGCGCACCGCTCGGGGCGTCGAGACGGGCACGCTATCGATCAACTCAAATTCGTCGGTGCGTTACTCGACCCCTTTCGGGGGTTTCAAGCAATCGGGTCTGGGCCGTGAACTCGGTCCCGACGCGCTGCGCTCCTTCAGCGAGGAGAAAAACGTGTTCATAGCAACGGAGGAATGATGGGACGTCTGGAGAACAAGGTAGCGATCATCACTGGTGGCGCGAGTGGCATCGGGCTCGCGACGGCGAAGCGGTTCGCCGCCGAAGGGGCGAAGGTCGTCGTCGCGGACGTGGCCGACGACGCGGGTTCGGCACTCGCCGCCGAAATCGGTGGCACGTACGTGCACGTCGACGTCGCCGATGAGGCGAGCGTCCAGGCAATGTACGCCCGCGTCGTTGAGGTCTACGGCGGTGTCGATGTCCTTTTTAACAATGCGGGCATCTCACCGGCCGATGACGACTCGATCCTCACGACAGGACTCGACGCCTGGCGGCGAGTCCAGGACGTCAATCTGACCTCGGTGTATCTCTGCTGCAAATACGGGATACCGCTGCTGCTCGAGCGCGGCGGTGGCTCGATCATCAACACCGCTTCTTTCGTCGCCATGCTCGGTTCAGCCACGTCCCAGGTCTCCTACACGGCGTCCAAGGGTGGGGTGCTATCGATGAGTCGGGAGTTGGGTGTCCAGTTCGCCCGTCAGGGCATACGGGTGAACGCGCTGTGTCCGGGACCGGTCAACACGCCGCTGCTGCGCGAACTCTTCGCGAAGGATCCCGAACGCGCGGCGCGACGACTCGTTCACGTACCCATGGGGCGCTTCGCGGAACCCGAGGAGATCGCGAGCGCCGTGCTCTTTCTCGCCAGCGACGACGCTTCGTTCATCACGTCGTCGACGTTCCTCGTTGACGGCGGTATCGGGGCCGCCTACGTCACGCCGCTTTAGTGGGTCGTCGATCCCTCACCGATAGCGAAGTACTCACTGAGATACTTCTCGCCCTCGTCGGGGAAGATGGTCACGACAATGGCGCCGGCGGGCAGATCGGCGAGAACCTGACGGGCGACCACGAGATTCGCGCCGGAACTCGGGCCAACGAGGATCCCGTGTTCGCGCGCGAGCCGTCGCATCTCGGCGACGGCGTCATCGCTATGGACCGCGATGACGCGATCGACGAGTTCGGCGTTTCGTTGGTAGATGGGTGGAACGAAGCCGTCGGAGATCCCTTCGATACGGTGCAACGCGATGTCGCCACAGACGATCGTGGAGGACTCGGCCGGTTCGAGCGCTACGACGAGGGCCGACGGGTTCACCAATCGGAAGGCCTGTCCGACACCGATGAGTGTGCCACCGGTCCCCACGCCCATGATGAACGCGTCCGGCAAATGGCCCGGTGGCAACTGGGCGAGAATCTCGGGGCCGAGCCAGGTCCGGTTCTCCTCGATGTTCCACTCGTTGGAGAACTGGTGCGGCGCGAAGTAGCCGGGCTCTCGGCCAAGTCGGTCAGCCTCTTCGAGCGCGTCGTTCACGTGGAAGGTCCCGATGGTGTGCAGCTCGGCGCCAAAGGCCGTTGAGATCGCAGCTCGCTCGCTGCTGAGCCCCGCGGGCATGACCACGAGCATGCGGTAACCCTTGACCGCAGCGACCATGCTCATCGCGTTGCCGGTGTTGCCACTCGATGCTTCCACGATCGTGTCACCGCGACGGAGCAGACCTTCGCGCTCCGCGCGTTCGATGATATAACGCGCCATTCTCGCTTTGATCGAGCCCGATGGATTCAAGTACTCGAGCTTGATGAAGACGCCGTCAACGTTGATAAGGGGCGTCGCCCCGATCGCATCGAGCACCGTTGCGACGTGATCCGTGTCCATGTCACTCCTCGCCTTCGGCCACATTACGACCTTGGGGCGTTGGTCGCGTGACGACCCGACGACGATGCATCGGGTGTGAGGTTCGGACAAGGCGACTCCGGATTACGAATCGAGTAATCGTCGCCGTACGTCCGTGACGTCGCGGCGACGGTGGCCGGTACACTCGGCGCGTGTGGGTTCTAGAACGCCTTCGGAGCGACCACGCTGACGCCGTCCTCACATTCGAGACCGAGAACCGGGACTTCTTCGTTGGCACCATCTCTGATCGCGGCGACGCCTACTTCGAGCACTTCGCCGAACACCATCGATCGTGTTTGAACGAGCAAGACGCCGGTACGTGCGCCTACTACGTCGTGGTCGACGAATTCGGATCGGTTCTGGGGCGATTCAATTTGTACGAGATCAATGATGGGACGGCCGAGGTCGGCTACCGAGTGGACGAGCGTGCCACGGGACGTGGACTTGCCACCGACGCCTTACGATCGCTGTGCGCGTTGGCCGAGAACGAGCTGTCGTTGACGGTGCTCACCGCTCGGACGAGTGACGAGAACGTCGCGTCGCAACGAGTTCTCGAGAAGTGCGGCTTCGTTGTCACTGGGCCAGTAGAGGTCGGTGGCCGGCAGGGACGTGGCTATCGATTAGCGGTGACGAGGTCGGTGGTGGGCTGACCCAGTCGGGAGCGGGTCAGAGCCGAACCGACATCGTGCCACTCGTTGATGCCGGGGCCACCGACGCGACCGGTTCAAGGTGGCCGCAAACGTCACTTGACGGGTCGAATCAGACTTGACTCTCACCCTGGGGGAGGCCGCATACTGAGCTGGTCGCGGTCTCCGCGAGACGACGAAGGAGCACGGTGCATGGATGAGTTCGGCATTGGCGAGTTCGCACGGCGTTCGCGCCTTTCCATCAAGGCGCTGCGTCACTATGACGAACTCGGCGTACTTGTTCCCGCGAGGGTGGACGGAGTGACGGGCTATCGCTACTACGACGTCTCGCAGCTTGATGATGCACGGCTCGTGGCATTGCTACGTCAGCTGGACCTGCCACTATCACTCGTGAAGGAGTTGCTCGCGTGTGAACGTGTGGACGCCGCGGGACGCCTAGCCGCGTACTGGCGAGATATCGAATCGACGCATGGCGCACGGCGTGAACTCGCCGAATACCTCGTCAACAAACTCAGTGGAAGGGAGACCGTGATGTACGAAGTGATGACCCGAGCGATGCCGGAACGCAGGGTGTTGAGCCTGAAGCGTGCTGTCGACCCGCGAGGAGCGTGGGCGCTTGGCAAGGAATTCATTGCGATCTTGCGCGATCGACCGTTACCGACGATGGAGGGGCGAGCGGGCGCGATGTTCTCCATCTACTGGGGGGAGGTGAGCGTTGACAGCGACGGTCCCGTCGAATGGTGCAAGCCGGTTCCGTCCGCGGTCGCCGAGGGACTGACATCGAAGTACCCCGAGTTGAACCTGCGAATCGAGCCGGCCCACTTTGAGGCGTATGTCGCGCTGCCGAATGAGTCGCTGCCAACGGCACCCGGAGGGGACCCAGGAGTGTCGTGGCAACTCGCATCGGAGGCACTACGCGCGTGGGCGTCGGACCAACGCTTCGAACCGGGGAGCCAGCCCGGTGATCTCGGCGTGCGCATCACGTACCTCGCCAATGGACCAGTGACCGAGACGAGCGCACCGTACTGCGACTTCGCCGTACCGTATGCCCCCGCGCACGCGTGAACAACCAAACATCCTCGGCGGAGCCGTTTCCGACCTATCCTGAGGACGAGAGCGAGCGTGCATGAACTACGTGATTGAGAGTGTGTCGCTCAGCAAGCGATACGGCGATCTGCTGGCCGTCGATAACTTGAGTTTCAATATCGAAGCGGGCACGATCACCGGGTTCCTCGGTCCAAATGGTGCGGGAAAGTCAACGACGTTGCGGATGTTGTTGGGGCTGGCGAAGCCCACGCTCGGTCACGCAACGATCTTTGGCAAGCCCTACGGCGAGTTGGACGAACCAGCGTTGCGCGTCGGCGCGGTGCTTGAGGCGACCGACTTTCATCCCGGGAGGTCGGGACGCGATCATCTTCGAATGTTGGGTCGAGCCGTTGGCCTCCCCGACCAGAGGGCCGACGACGTTCTTGAACTCGTGGAGCTGCAAGAAGCCGCCAGCCGTCGGGTGAAGGGATACTCGCTCGGCATGCGTCAGCGCCTGGGGCTGGCGTCGGCCTTGCTCGGTGATCCCGATCTGCTCGTGCTGGATGAACCGGCGAACGGACTCGATCCAGAAGGGGTTCGATGGTTGCGAGACTTTTTGCGAGACTTCGCCTCGCGCGGTCGAACGGTGCTCATCTCGAGCCATGTCCTCGCCGAGATTGCCCAAACCGTGGATCGGGTGCTCATCATCAGTCACGGTCGGTTGATCACCGAATCGACGCTCGAAGATTTGACGGCTCGCGTGGGTGCTGTGGTTCGCGTGCAAAGCGCGAAGCCCGACCAGCTGGCTCTCGCGCTACAGCGAGAGGGAATCACGAGCACTCGGTCGAGTGACCACACGCTGCTAGTTCAGGGCGCTACGAGGGAGCGGGTTGGCGACATCGCGTTCGCCGAGGGGATAGCCGTACATGAGTTACTGAGCGAAGCAACGTCGCTCGAAGAGATCTTCCTCGATCTGACCGCTGAGGCGGTGTCCCCATGAACCAACTCCGTGCGGAATTGCTCAAGATTCGTTCCACGCGCACGACGGCCGGACTCCTAGTCGGGTTGATCGCGCTGGCGCTTCTCTTCACAATTCTCACCAGTACGTTGTCACCGATCTCCCAGCTACTCACCGAGCAGGAACAGGCAACCGTGTTGAGTTTCGGCAGCGTCGCTGGCGTCTTCGCCGCGCTGGCCGGCATCATGCTGTTCACGAGCGAATACCGATTCGGAACGATTCGGCCAACGTCGTTGTTCAATGCGAATCGGAATCGTCTTTTCACGTCAAAGTTCATCGCGGGAATGCTTTCGGGTCTCATCTTCGGGGTCATCGGCGAGGGCATCGTCTTGTCGGTCGGTATCGGGATCTTCAAGTTGCGAGGCGTTGGCCTAGCGATGAGTGGCGCGAACGCGACCGAGTTGATCGTCGGTGCGGTCATCGGGACCGCCCTGTGGGGCGCGATCGGTGTGGGACTCGGCGCAATCGTCCCTAATCAGGTGGGTGCTGTCATCTCACTACTGGCTTGGGGCTTCGTCGTCGAAAACCTTGTCTTTGGCTTCTTGCCCACGATTGGTCGCTTCTTGCCGGTGCACGCCGCTGACGCGATGATGGGTTCATTCCAAGAGAAGCAACTCCCCGGCGATGTCGGCGTGATGGTGGTCGTCGCCTGGGCGCTCGCGCTCGCTGTCGTCGGGTTGGCGCTGCTACGACGGCGAGATGTCACCTAACGTTCGGGTGACGGCTGGCGCGGCGTCGCACCCGAGGAGAGACGACTCAAGTAGGCGGCGAATTTGTCGTTGCCGCGCCGAGTGCTTCGGTGATCTGACGGGAAACTGAGGTCAATTCACGGGTTGCGAGTGGTGCCGGCGGGGACTTGAACCCGGAACCTGTTGGTTAAGAGGGGGATACGAATGGTCGAATCTGTCCGGTGGCGTCGGAATTGTCCGTCTGTCAAAGGAATCTCGTCCGGTGGCGTTGGTCTGGTCCGTGGGATGAACGGTGGGATGTGTCGGAGCTCGGGAGGCGTAAGTTCGAGGATGTCCCACGTGGTGGGGAACGTGGATGACGACCCCGAGTAGCTTCGCTAGACAGCGATCCCCTGTTCGTCAACGTCGTCGTGGTCGACCGGCGCCTCGACCGTGCTCGTCTGGGACCGCGCGGTGTGCAAGTGCGCGTGACCGTCGATGGGGCGTCACTGCGTCGTCGCTTCGGCGAGGTCCATCGCACACCACCGCAGCGCCCTCGTGCCCGACTCCCCGCACTTCACGTACGCCGTGTGGTCCCGGCAGACCACGATCATCGACTCGACGCGGTTGGTCGAGTGCGCCGTGCGCCAGGGTCGCCGGAACCCACCGACGCGCCACGCTGAAGGCTACCGATCGCCCCTCGCCCAAGTGAACCGGTGGCTCCGGGGTGGCCGTGGTCGAGTGCATTGGTGAGCGCCTCGAGGTCACCCTGGCCGACCGGGGGGTTGAGGTTGCGCGGTGTCTACTTTTCCGGGGGGAACGTCCAGGGCCACCACTCGTTGAGACTTAATTGTACAGGTGGCGTACCAGTGGTACAATTCGTACATGAGCACCATCGACTCTCTCTCAATCTCCGAAGCCCGCAAACAGTTCTCGTCGATTGTGAACGCGGCGTGTGCTGAACACGAGCCGGTCTTCGTTACCCGAAGGGGGCAACGAGTCGCCGCGGTGATCGACGCCAACGACCTGGAAGAACTTCTGGCCCTGGCCGAGGACATGTCCGACATCCGAGCGGCGGAGGAAGCGAGGGTTGAGATGCACGCTACCGGAGAGGCGCCAATCCCCTGGGAGCAAGTGAAGGCCGATCTCGGCCTGCTGTGACCTACCAGGTCCTCTTGACGCCGGCCGCGGCGCGACAGATGCGTAAGTTCGATCCCACCGCCAGACGGCGTGTTCAGGCGGCTATCGAACTGCTCGCCAACGAGCCGCGACCGCCGACGTCACGACCACTGGTCGGCGGGAATGGCGAGTGGAAGGTGCGCACGGGAGACTATCGCGTGATCTATGAGATTCGCGATCGAGAGTTGCTGGTCTTAGTCTTGCGGACAGCCCATCGTCGCGAGGTCTATCGGCATTAGCGCAGGATTGCTTCGGTACGATGCGAAGGGGACGAGCATGAGTAAGAGAGTCATCGCAGTTCCAGCCCCCGAAGAGGGGGTGTCAGCACTCGACGACGGATTCATCACAGATCGTGGGATAGGTCGTGAGATGGCCGTGCACGAGGACCTGGCCGCACCGGTCGGCATCGACGTCTTCTTCGCCGGTCCCCACAGCCCGTGGATGCAGCCATCTAAGAGACTTCAACGGCATCCTTCGTCGCAACGTCGGCAAGGGCTCGGACCTCTCGATCTACTCTCACGACGACCTTGACGTGACTAGTCGTCGGATCAACACCATGCCGCGCAGATTCTTCCAGTGGGGTCAGCCGAGGATCGCTATAGTACGGCTGTCGTTGCACTGACCGCTTGAACTCGCCTGAACGGATCAATCGGAACGGGTGTACGAAAACCCTCGGAATCCGCACCGATGCGTCTGATGAATCGAGTCGGTGTGCAGCAGTTTGGGGCCCGAAATGGGGCCTAAACATCTGGTTTGTCCTTTACGGAACTTTTCCTTACGTCAAGGACGACTGACTTAGTAGCTTGGCGGCACGTCCGGGACCGACCCCTTCTCAATGGGCGTTACGCCGAAGTGATAGTTGGCGAAGCACGCGTTCATGTGGTTCGTGAGGCGCAAGACTCTAGAGTCGCCTGTCGGCAGTCCAATCACCGCACTGGTGATGACGCAGTGGGGACCATTACTAACGGTCGTGCCGAGGTTCTGGTTGTACGCGTCGCCGAAGCCTACCCCGAACGACGCCGTCGCCCCAGGAGAAAGCTCCATTGGGTGTGGCTGTTCGCGCCGCCAAATTTGAGAACCTGGTGTGTGGGCGATTGAGATCGGCTGAAGAGGTGTACCCGCGGTGCGCAGGGTGAGTTTCGGGTATCCGTTCAACGAGCACGCCACCCCTCCGACATTCGTCAGAACGATCGGCACTCCCTCATTGCCCGTAGCCGCCTGCCATTGCCCCACGCTGAAACTGAGGTCGGCTATCGAGCACGACTGAAGTTGTGGACCACTTGCGGCATTCACGGGAGACGGCGCACTGGGCTTAGGGGTATTGCCCATCACGTTTACCAGCGGAATCACTACTGCCGAGATAGCAATGAGACCTAGCGCGGAAGCAAGCAAGCGTTGACGACGCGCCTTCCGTCGGGCTTCTTTGATGAGCAGCTCGGTGGGGTCAGAACCAGTGAGCGGCGCCTCGCGCTCGTTCGGGGTAATGATCATTGGGTCTCCCACGCGGTCAGTCGTAAATAGTACTATGGTAGATAGTACTATGAGAATTACCGAAGTCAATCGAGACGAAGCAACGCCGATCTACGACCAGGTGGCCGCGGAGATTAGACGTGCAATCGCGGACGGCGAGGCGAGGCAGGGGGAGCGCATGCCGCCCGCCGTCGATTTAGCCGAGGTGCTCGGCGTCAACAAGAACACGGTGATTCGTGCGTTGCACCTGTTGCGCGAAGAAGGTCTTCTCGATTTCACGAGGGGACGCGGTGTGCGCGTCGTAGGCACACCGCAGAAGAGCGTTGTACTGACGAAAATCAACGAACTACTGGCGTTCGCTCGTGAGCAGGGCTATCGCCGACAAGAGGTCGTGGCGATTATCGAAGCGCAAGGTTTGCGATGAATCATTCCGAGTTCAAGTAACGGGTTTCGATGACGATGGCTCCAGTCGACCGTGAAGCGCGTTTCGAAGGATCTGATCCCGCTGAGTTGCTCATCACAGAAGCCCGACGGAAGGCGCGAACTCGGTGGCGCGTCAACCCGAGTCAATGACGCGGTGGGCCACCTCGATTCTGAATTCGAGAGTGAACTTCCTTCTGGTTGGTGGTGCCCTGGTGACAATTTTCCCGCCGACTGAACGAGCTGGCTTATCGGGTGTCTACTTCCTCGGAGGAGTCTCAGACCGTCACGAAAGTGGGTGAGGAATCGTCGGGCTTCTCCTGCGAGCGCAGAACGCGAATGAAAACCATAGTACCTGATACAACCCGGTGCGCCGGCCGGGACTTGAACCCGGAACCTGTTGATTAAGAGTCAAATGCTCTGCCAATTGAGCTACCGGCGCGTGACAAGTCTATACCGTCGCGCCGGTAGCGGATGGGTTCGCTACCCGTGTTGTACGGCCTTGACCTCGAGAAACTCCTCAAACCCGTAAGCCCCGAGCTCTCGGCCGATGCCGGATTGCTTGTAGCCGCCGAACGGGGCGACCACGTTGAAGGCACCGCCGTTGATCTCGACCTGACCGGTACGGATCTTTCGAGCCACCTCGAATGCTTTCTCGTCAGTCGCCGCCCAGACGCCCCCAGCGAGGCCGTACGTCGAGTCATTCGCGATGTCGATTGCCTCCTCTTCGGTGTCGTAGGGGATAATCGAGAGCACGGGTCCGAAGATCTCCTCTCGCGCGATCGTCATGTCGTTGCGCACGTCAGAGAAGATCGTCGGCTGGACGTAGTAGCCATGCTCGTAACCCGGGGGAGGTGTGACGCCGCCGCAGAGGAGTCGCGCTCCCTCGTCGATCCCCTTGGTGATGTAATCGCGTACGCGCTGCAACTGCGCGGCGCTGGCGAGTGGACCGATAAGACTCGATCCAGTCACCGGGTCACCGGGCTGCAGGCCCTCGGCTGCGGCCACTGCCACCTGTTCGACCTCGGCGAGCCGTGAGCGGGGCACCACCATGCGGGTGAGCGCCGAACACGTTTGACCCGAGTTGAGGTAGCACTTGAAGACCCCGTCAGCGACGGCCTTGGGAATGTCCGCATCCTCGAGGATGATGTTTGCCGACTTCCCGCCGAGCTCAAGCGAGACGCGCTTCACCATCTCCGCGGCGATCTGCATCACGCGCTTTCCGGCGCGTGTGGATCCCGTGAACGAAACCATGTCGGTCTTTGGGTGGGCGACGATCGCTTCGCCGACGACGGGGCCGAGTCCCGAGATCAGATTGAACACGCCATGGGGGAGGCCGACCTCGTCGATGATGTCGGCCAGTAGGAACGCGTTGAGCGGCGCTACTTCGCTTGGTTTGAGCACGACGGTGCAGCCTGCGGCCAGCGCGGCCGCCACCTTGTTCGCGATTTGGTGCAGGGGATAGTTCCAGGGTGTGATTGCCGCCACGACGCCCACCGGTTCACGGACCAGCGTCGAGTTGCCGACTTCCTCCTCCCACGAATAGTCAGCGGCCCGACGCGCGTTGTCCGCGAAGGTTGCGGTCGGTAGCCCGACCTGGATGCCCTTAGACAACATCAACGGCATGCCGACTTCGTGGGCGATGACGAGAGCGATCTCGTCGCTACGCTCGGCCAACTTCTCGGAGATTCGTTGGAGGTACTCCGAGCGCTCCTTAGCGCTCGTATTGGACCAGGCCGCAAAGGCCGCCGACGCAGCTTCCACTGCGCGGTTCGCCTCGTCGACGGTTCCGGCGGGCACGGAGCCGTAGGCGTCGCCCGTGGCGGAGTCGTAGACCGTGAAGGTTTCAGGAGACGTTGCGCGTACCCACGCACCGTCGATGAAGAATGAGTCACGAGCGATGACCATGAATCCCCCTTTGACCCCGACATCGGGTCCTCGAGGGAGAATCTACTCGGACCGGTCGGTCCAGTGTCCGGTGTCGTTTCGTTCCGGCGTCTGGTGACGTGACGCCTTGACTTGGGGTGAGCGACGGGGGTCGAACCCGCGACCTCCAGGACCACAACCTGGCGCTCTAACCAACTGAGCTACGCCCACCAAGCCTCACCAGTATGGCACAGGGCCCGACTTGCTCCG
>JAJYDR010000068.1 GCA_021777285.1 Actinomycetes bacterium | reverse complement strand
GGGCCAGGCACCACCCGGCCATGATCGACCCACCACGAGAGACAATCCCCGTCACCCGCTCCGCGGTCAACGGCACATACCGGAGCAAGACTCCAGCATGGACAGTCATGTAGTCCACGCCCTGTTCACACTGCTCGATAACCGTGTCTCGGTAGATCTCCCAGGTGAGCGCGCTTGCTTCACCATTGACCTTTTCGAGGGCCTGGTAGATCGGCACTGTGCCGATGGGAACCGGGGAGTTGCGGATGATCCACTCCCTGGTCGTGTGGATGTCGGCGCCGGTGGAAAGATCCATGACCGTGTCCGCGCCCCACTGGGCCGCCCACTGCAGTTTGTCCACCTCTTCGACAATTGAACTGGTCACTGCGGAGTTACCGATATTGGCGTTGATCTTCACCAGAAATGCTTTGCCGATGATCATCGGCTCCGATTCCGGATGGTTGATGCTGTTGGGGATGATCGCCCGACCTGCTGCGACTTCGGACCGCACGAGCTCCACGTCACAGCTCTCGCGAAGAGCAACGAAACGCATTTCCGGGGTGGTCACACCCTGCTTCGCGTAGTGCATCTGCGTGACCGTCCTGCCGTGCAGCGACCGGCGAATGACGGGCTTGTTGCCTTGCCACTCCGCAGAGGCGGCACCCCTACGGAGCGCCGCACGTCCGTCGTCATGCAGATCACGCTCTCGACTGGAGTAAGCCTCAGTATCACCACGTGCCTCGATCCACGCTGAGCGAAACGGCGCCAAACCGCGCACCGGATCACTTCCCGGCCCCTCCGTGCGATACACCGTGAACGGTCCGTTCGCCTCACCGTTCGGCGACGCCTCAAGAGCGATCTGGGTCACCGGAACACGTATGCCGCGCTCGACATCCTGCACATATCCGAGTGTGTGCGATGAACTGACAGATTCCATGTGCGGACTCCTACTTCCTTCGCCGGCATTACCCGGACAGGTTCAACGGTCCCAGGCCGCGTCGGCCTAATCTCAGCCCCCTGCAAGGAGCACCCGCTTGGATTGGACCGACGCTAGTGTTTCTCGCGTAGCCCGTCAAATCTCATGGTTGATTCCACATTCGCTGGTCGATTCAGTTTGCATTTTGTTGCGTTCGCAGGGTGTAGTTGGTCGTCTGCGTAGCAGCTGTACTAATGAACCAATAGTCATGGCTGTCCCCGCAAATAAAATGATCCGGATCAACGATTTGGACAGAGGCGGGCCTAGACGAAGCACGCCCGCTCCGCTGCTCATCAAAGCCACCGCTGCGGCGAGGTTTGTGAGCGGTAGTTCGTAGCCTCCGCGCTGGGACATCGGACCATTCTTTCGAAGCGCGACGGCGGCAACCGCCATATTTCCTGCGAGGAGCGCAGGACCCAGTGGATCCGCGACGCCCGCAAGAGTGAGGAGTCCCCCGCCAAGTTGACTTGCTCCAGCCACGGTCGCCATTGCTCTAGCGGGTTCCACGCCGATCGCTTCGAAACCTCGTGCCGTGGCGTCCAGCCCGGAGCCACCAAAGTACCGGAAGAGTTTCTTGAACCCGTGGACGGTGAGATAGCTGCCTAACACGAGGCGTACGGCGAGTAGTCCGATATGACGCACGCAAGACCTCCGACGAAGACATGACGTAGCAGAAACCGTACCTCATACCAATAGGAACCCTCCGTGTCCACGACGATCGAAAACCGGACACTTCGGAAATTGCCGGTGAGCCTTGGTGCCGAGTCGACCCCATGTGGACTCGGCTAAGTCTCACGTTGCGCTATGTGTCCAGCCTGCTACAGGTCCACCTCAAGTAAGTCTGAGTAATGGGGTATTGAAGCGTGGAAGTCGCCGAGGAAGGGTTCGCTCGTCACTTCGAAGTGGCGCTGCCCCACATGAACGAACTCCAGCGACGCGTGATCGTGGGGGGCCACCGCTGCACTGCTCGGACGTGGCGGCAAGAGTGCGGTGGCACTCGCCTCGGGTCTCTCGCGTAATACCGTGACCAAGTGCGAGAGCGAAGCCGCCGCGGGCATTGAGCTCTTGTCGCGTCCTCGCATCGTCGGTGGCGGCGACAAATTGAAGATCGACGAGCTGCCCGGCCTCTTGGCGACCCTCGATGAGTTGGTGAACCCTGACACGCGGGGCAACCCGATGTCGCTGCTGCGCTGGACGTCGAAGTCCTCGGTGAATCTCGCGAAAGAGTTGGAACGGCGAGGTTTCAAATTCTCTTCGAGCACGGTGCTGCGACTACTGCACCACCTGGGCTACTCCCTGCAGGCCAACACCAAGGTCACCGAGGGGGCCAGCGCTCCGATCGTGACCGAAAATTTCACTTCTTAAATGACGCCGCCGCGCCTTTCTCGCCCAGGCTCAACCGGTAATCAGCGTCGTGGACTCCAAGAAGGAGTTGATCGTCGACTACGCCAACGGGGGTACCGAGTGAGCGCCTTCAGGATCACCCGAGCGCGTCACGGTCCACGACTTCAAGGACCCCGCACTCGGTGAGTACGCCAAGGTCATCCTCTACGGCGTCTACGTCGTCTCGAACAACGAGGGCTGGGTCCACGTGGGCGACACCGCGGACACCACGGAGTTCGCAATCGAGTCCATCCGGCGCTGGTGGCGCCAGATGGGCCGCGAGCGCTTCAAGGACGCCGCGTCGTTGCTCATCACCGCCGACGCTGGCGGGTCCAACGGGTATCGCGTTCGCGCCTGGAAAGTCGAACTCGCCCGACTCGCCGAGGAGATCGGACTTGCCATCACGGAGTGTCACTACCCGCCGGGCACGTCAAAGTGGAGCAGGATCGAGCACCGCATGTTCAGCTTCATCACCATGATCTGGCGCGGCAACCCCTTACGAGTCTGCGCACCATCATCGAGCTGATCTCAAGCATCTCGACCTCGACGGGTCTCACCATTCAGGCGGACTACGACCCACACTGGTATCCCAACGGGGTCAAGATCAGCGACCGCCAACTCGCCGCACTGCCGCTCATCCCGCACACCTTTCGCGGTGAGCGGAACTACACCCTCAACGCACAATCAAACTCGACGTGAGGCCTAAGGTCGTGGTGGCCAACCCTTCAAAAGTTCGAACGCTTCACGTGCGGGAACCGGTTGGTGCCAGAAATAGCCTTGCCCTCGTTGCCCTCCTAACGTAGCCAGGAGATCACGCTGCTCAAATGTTTCGATCCCCTCAGCGATCGTCGCGAGGTCTAGTGCCCTCGCAAAGTCGAGAATCGACCTCACCATTACTGCGCCTTTCGGGGTTCCAGATTCCATCACGAAACTGCGATCAATCTTCATGCTATCGACGGGAAAATCGCGAAGGTACGACAGAGAAGAGTAACCAGTACCGAAGTCGTCAATCGACCAGCGGATACCTAGGGCCTTCACTTCCCATAACGTCGCCATGGTGTCGGCAGCGTTCGCCAGCGAGCTCTCGGTTATCTCAAAAATGACCGCACTGGGATCAACCTTGGATTCCTCTATCATCAATTTCGTTGCCGCGATAAAGTCAGAATTGCTCAACTCGTGTACAGAAACGTTGACGTGAATTTCTAGCGAGGGGCGGTTCGTCGCTCGTTGCCACTGCGCGAGTTGTAAACATGCTTGGAGGCGAATTTGCCGTCCGAGATCGACGATCAATCCGTTATCCTCTGCTAGTTCGATGAACTGATCGGGAGTCACGAGACCGCGAGTGTCATGTGGCCACCGAACCAACGCCTCGAAACCAACGATCTCGTTGGTTGCCAACTCCACGATTGGCTGATAGTACGGGACAAGTCGTCGCTCAAGCAATGCGATTCGCAGTTCTTGGAGCGTATTGACGTCGTTCGCCAGCTGGTGCCGGTGGAACTCGTCGAAGAAAGTGATCGGATTACCACCACTTGGCCTCGCCTGTCGGCTCAGAAACGTCACCTCGCTGATTGCAGCACTGAGATCGGCACCAGTGAGCTCCGAAACGCCAACGCTTATCGAAATGGCGAGAACCTGTGCATCCACTTCAATCGGTACCGTGACAACACGATGGACATCTTCGATGAATCGCTCGGCGTCCTCCCGGGATTTAGCTGCGTAGACGATCGCAAACTCACCGCGCCCGGTACAAGCCACGAAGGAGCCCAAGAGCGAGAACGCCGCAAGTCGTTCGGCTACGGCGCGAACGAGAGCTCTCGCGGTAGAACCGCCGAACACCGAATTCAACTGGTTAAGGCGGTCCACGTGAAGTTCTGCGATGTAGATCGGAGAAGGACGTCCGACCAGCACCGTCGGATCCGTCGTCTCCAACGTGCGCATGTGTTCGAGCAGTACGTCCCGGTTAGGCAGACCCGTCAGAGCGTCGGTTCGCAATCGTGCAGCGAGTTCTATCTCGGCAGTGCAGTCGTGAATCGCTGACGACACCCCGACGACAACCCCCGATGAGTCCACGATCGGGGCAGCGGCGAGCGATCCTTCGAACGTGCTGCCGTCCTTGCGTTGTCCCGTGAGTCTCGTCACCGTTACCGACTCGCCCGAGTACACAGCGTCGACCAGCGTGAGCAACCGATCTCGGTGGGGCGGCGCTAGTAGAACGCCCACTTCTCGGCCAACGATCTCCGCGGCGCCGTAACCGAAGAGTTGCTCGGCTGCCGGATTCCACGAATTGATCAATCCGTGATACGAGGTGACCATCGCGTCCGTCGAGTGCGCGACACCGGCACGTAGCTCCCGTTCAGTTGCCCGCAGTTCTTCCACCTTCGTCATGTCCATCGCCACTGCCGCCACGGCGTACGGTTCGCCCGACGCGTCACGCAAGAGAAAGTATGTCGCCAGTACGGGAGTAGAGACGTCGTGTACGACCAGTGTCTGTTCTGTGGTGAACTCACCATCAGCAATTGCTCGGCGATCGCCCGTCTCAAGCGCAGAAGCCACCTCGCTGGTGAACAGTTCGGCAGAGGTATGCCCAACGATCTCGTCCACGCTTCGATCCAGGAGTTGTGCGGCCCCTCCATTGACGCGCTGGAATCGAAGATCTAGGTCCTTTACATAGATGAGGAGTGGAGCGCGCTCCATTAGATCCGTCGAGAACAACTCTTCGCGTTCGAGGGCGACTTGCGTCAGCAGGCGCTGAGTGATGTCACGAATGTTCACGATTACCGCTCCAATGACCGGTCGGTCCGTGTAATCACACACGTTGACCTCGACGATGGTCAACCCATCTTCTCCAATGGGCATCGTCTCAGTGACCAACGCACTCGGTCTGTGTCGGGCAACTTCGAGAACGTCCGCCAGTCGTGGGGCCGTCAACGAGCACGCAAGTTCGTGGAATCGCGTATCTGAATCGTCACGAACCTCAGTGCCCAAGAGCCGCCGACACGCGTCGTTCGCAAAGGTAATCTTTCCGTCGCCGTCGACCAGCAGAATCGCGTCGCCTGCGTGTTCGAGCAGTGCGCGCGTCCTCCGTTCGCTGTCCTCGCTCAGACGGCGAAGGTCCGATGCGCGGCGATATGCCACGAGCCCCACGCCTCCCATAAGCAACGCGAGTACGAGCAGGAAGAGAAAATGAACCCACTGTGAAAGACGCTTGTAGTTTCCGTCTTCTCGCAGTGCCTGCTGCATCGCCGTCTGGCTCGAGCGATGAAGGGTCAGGGCAATCCTCGCCACCACATTGTTCTCAGTCGCCTGATCCAGGTGCAGGGCTTGCGGGTAGTGCCCCGAATCCAAAAACGCGGCGATGCGACGTTCGAGCGAGAGGTAGCCAGTGACACCACCTGGGGTTCGTTCGAACTCGCCCAACGCTGCTTTCGCGCCTTCAGCTTGTTCCAGCGCTGCCGCAAAGTCGCTAATCGAGCCGAGTGTGTGCGACGTTATGGCGGTGTTCTCGACCACACTCACCTTGGTTACCGCCAACTCAAGATTCGTCGCGGCCAGTGCACGCTGATATGAATGAGAAACCCCGTTAGACAGTCTCGAGGTCGTCAACGCTGAAGCAACGAAGACGCTGACCAACACGAAACCGACCATCGCCCCGAGAGCGTACGGTGCTGAGACTTGACGACTTCCCATCTACAACCACCAGGTATCCATAGCCACGCCAGATGCTAATTGTCGAGACGAAACGACGGGGCAATTGAAAGAATCTTGTTTCCCGGAGAATTCTGGTGACGACCGATTTGGAACTCTTTGCGCCAGGCACGGACTGAATCTCCCTTCGCACTCGGTCACGACCGCCACCTAACGTACGTACGTGACGCGCCCCGAGTTGCCGACGGTCCGGTTCGACAACATGCGCGATCACACGACGTCCATACTCTCCGACTTCGTCGGTGAGCTGCGGGCGACGACGATCGACGACGTTCGTTCCGTCCTTCGCGACGCCGAAGCATACGTGCGAAACAGCTACTGGGCCGCTGGCTACGTGTCCTACGAGTGCGCGCCCGCCTTTGATCACGTGCTCACCGTGCACGACCGCGACGACGCGTGGTGCCCGCAACTGCCGCTGGCGTGGTTCGGCGTCTATCGGCGCTGCGTCACCACCCGCCTGCGCCTACCCCACGACAGGGTGCCCGCGAGCCCGTCACGCTGGGAGCCACGTGCGACGTCCGGTGAGTATGTCTCTAGGGTCAAGACGGTGCTTCAGCACATCGCGGCGGGCGACGCCTACCAGGTGAACCTCACCGGTCCCGTCATCAGCACCGAGATTCGCAGTCATCGCACCCTCTACCGACAACTTCTGACGGCCCAGCAACCCGCGTACGGGGCACTGATCGAACTGGACGGTGTCGCAATCGTGAGCGCCTCGCCCGAGTTGTTCTTCGAGTGGGACGGCTCGACGCTACGGAGCCGACCGATGAAGGGCACCCATCGACGAGGCCGGTGGCCGGCTGAGGACCGCCAGTTCGCCTCGGCGCTCGCGACCTCGGGAAAGGACCGTGCGGAGAACGTCATGATCGTCGACCTCATCCGAAACGACGTGGGCAAGGTCGCCGTCGTGGGATCGGTCGCCGTGCCCGAACTCTGCGCGCTTGAGGCCTACCCCACGGTCTTCCAGCTCGTGTCAGAGGTCCGGTGTCAGACGTTGGACGGCCTCAGCGTCGCCAACATCTTTGACGCGATGTTTCCCTGTGGATCGGTCACCGGCGCACCCAAGCGCAGCGCGATGTCGATCATCGCGTCACTGGAATCGACGGCGCGCGGTGTCTACTGCGGCGCCGTGGGCCTCCTAGCACCAACCGACCACGGCATCAACGCGCGGTTCAACGTCGCTATTCGTACCGCCGTCGCCGATACGACCACGGCGGTGGCTCGATTCGGGAGCGGCGGCGGCGTCGTCGCGGCCTCCCGGCCCGATGACGAGTACCGCGAGATGCAACTCAAGGCGGTCATGCTCACCTCAACGCTCAGCCAGCGATTCCGGCTGTTGGAGACCTTTCGCTACACCCCGAACGCGACGACGAGCGTCATCGACCGGCACCTCGCGCGACTCCGAGCCTCAGCTCAGTTCTTGGGCTTTTACGTGCGACCGACGCTCGAGGACCTCGTCTTTCGACGGCTCGCACCGGTTGACTATGACGCGCGAGTTCGGGTGTTGGTGTCGCGAGATGGTCGAGCAGAGGTCCAGGTCAGCGCCGCGCCCGAGGCGCGACTGACCCCGGTCACGCTCGCCATCGATGACCAACCCGTCGACAGCGCTTCGATACTGCTCTTTCACAAGACCACACAACGCTCCCTTTACAATCAGGCACGTCGGCGCCACCCGCGCGCGGACGACGTGGTACTCGTCAACGAGCGCGGCGAGTGCACCGAGACGACCACCGCGACGATCGCACTGCGCGACGGACCTCGCTGGTTGACCCCGCCTCTCTCGTCGGGCTGTCTGCCGGGTGTCGCGCGAGCACAACTCATCGAGGAAGACGTGCTCACTGAGGCGGTACTCACCCCTCGCCTGCTTCGCGACGCCGACGGACTCGCGGTCATCAACTCCCTTCGGGGCTGGCGAGACGCGGTGCTCCTCGAGACGGATGGTGGCCGGTGACAGCGGTCAGTCCCCGTGCGCGGTGAACGAGGAGGTCCCCGTCGTCACCTGAGAGGCGACCGGCCACGACGTTGGTGAGTCCCGACCGCGGTGACCGCGTCATCAAACACGTTCGGGCCAAGTGGCACTGACGTGAGGACGTGAGCCACTATGCGAGCCTTCTTACACGGCCGCGCACTCGCCTTCACCGACCTCGGCAACGTAGGGTGCGTCCTCACCGAAATCGACGTAGTAGTCGGGACGGTCGTCGGGGTGTGGCCACTCGTCGAGCTCCTTGAGATCCACGACGACGGCGTCGACACCACCGGTGCGCTCAATCCAGTCAGCGAAAGGCTCCTCGACTCGGCGCTCGTCCGCGTAGCGACCGACGAGACGCACGACGGCCTCGGCGACCGCGCGGGCCGGGAGGCGCAGGGCCCGTTTCGCGAAGTCGATCCCACCGTCACCGATGTGTCCACCGAGCAGCAGTTGATAGCCCGGCGCCGCGCGCCCGTGGGCGCGGCGCTCCACACCGTGCAATCCGATGTCTGCCACGTGGTGCTGACCGCAACTATTGGTGCAGCCCGACACGTTGATGCGCACACCCCCGACGTCACCCAGGCCCGCGGCCTCGAGCGCACGGCTGATCTCGGTTGCCAGTTCCCGGCTCCTCGTGAGGGCGAGGTTGCAGGTGTCGGCCCCCGGACACGAGACGATGTCACGGGCGAGCTCCGCGCTCGGTTCGGCCAGTCCAATCGCCTGGATGCGGGTAAAGAACTCAGGCACGTCCTCGCGCTTCAGTCGCCGAAGCGCCAGGTTCTGGCGATTGGTGGTGCGCAGCTCCACCTCGAAGTCACGCACAATCGCCGCGAGCGCTCGAAACTGCGCACTCGAGAGGTCGCCCAGCGGCACCCGCACGATCGCGGCCACGCGGCCGTCGGCGACGCCGGTGACGAGGTTCGCGTCGCACCAGCGTTGAAACGGGGACGATCCCGGGCGCGCGTGAATGGCGACGGGCGTGCCGACTCGCGACACCGCAACGGACTTGGCGACACCCGCCCGGGCGTCACCGCGCTCGACGACGATGGCTGGGACACCGCCGGGCCAGCTCGAGGAGGCAACGAGCAGCTGCCGCTCGCGCAGCACGCGGCGGCGCACCTCGTCGACGCCGAGCTCGTCGACCAGCCACTTAAGGCGCGCGCGGCGGTTGTTGGCTCGGTTGCCGTAGTGATCGAAGGTCCGCAGCACCGCCTCGATGGTCGCGAGCAGGTTCTCTCGCGTCGTGAAGTCTTCGAGCACCTGGGCCGTGTGCGGGTTGGCCCCGAGCCCGCCGGCGATGTACACCCGAAATCCCCTCTCGCGGGTGCCGTCCTCGATTTGGCGCGAAACCGCGACGACGCCAACGTCGTTGAAGAGCGCCTGGCCGCAGTCGAGCGCGCAGCCCGAGAAGTTGATCTTGAACTTGCGCGGCAGACGCTGGCTATAGGGGTGGCGAAGTAAGAGCGCGAAGGTGGCCTGGGCCCAAGCACTGATATCGAGTTCCTCGGAGGGGCAGGCCCCCGCGAGGTGACAGCCCATTACGTTACGCACCGCGTCGCCGCAGGCCTCGCGGGTCGTAAGACCAACGCGAGCCAGGTCACGCAGCATCGAGGGGACCCGCTCGAGTTGGACGAAGTGGAACTGGACGGCCTGTCGAGTCGTGAGATGTCCCCGACCACGGCTGTAGGTGTCGGCGATGTCGCCCAGTGCGTCGAGCTGGGCCGCGTTGAGGGCGCCGAAGGGCGCCTTTACCCGCAGGAGCTGATTGTGGCCCCCCTGGCGCTGGCCGTAGACACCGTTGTTGAGTCGAAACACCCGAAAGGCGTCCTCGTCCATTCTCCCGGCCAGATGATCCGCGAGCAGTCGCTCGAACTTCTCGATGTCCACTTGCGTCGCCGGGTCCACGTGGGTTCTCGTCATAGGTAGACACTACAAACTATGACTAAAACAATCAACTTTGGTGAGTACCGAGACCGAGGGCCATCTGCTCCTCACTTGAAGCCTCTCGTCTGGCGAAGTCCGAACCACTAGGAGGCGACCCGCCGTGTGTCGGCCTCGGCCCCTTGTGACGGGGCCAATCCCGTCATTTACGGGGCCAAAGATGTTTGAAGACCGTACCGAAGTGACAACGTTCCCGGCGCTGCTTTCGTCGCGGTTGGAGGCGACCTACCGGCTACGTCGGTGCACCGGTCGTAATGTCGACGTATCAGCCGGGCGTATGCTCATCGATCTCGATCACGCCGCTGGGGGCGTCGAGCACGGCAACGGTCCGGCGCGCCGCGTCCACTACGTGGACACGCGGCGGCGGCGGTAGCTCATCGTCGAAGTATGTGCCGGGACCGAAAAACCGACCGTAACGAACGATGACGCCACCCGCATCGAGAACGGTGCGTTCGTGGAACCGAATCGCCACCCCACCGTCGCCCGGGAGCGGCCAGGCGACGCTCTGGGCAATCACCCGAACGCCGCGACGTTGCGCCACGTCCACCAGGTTCGTCGTCCCCTCGCGGCGCATCCGGTTATTCGCTTCGCTCTGGGCAGGGACGCGGGCAGCGTCATCGGGCAGGTCGGTGAGTTGGTGGATCACCATCTCAGGGACGAACCGAGCCACGACCTCCAACAGCAGGCCGCGATCGAAAACATCACAGACGACCGGTTGGGCACCGAGTGATCGCAACGACTCGACGTTGCCCGGAGTGCGAGTCATCCCCGCCACCACGTGACCCTCGGCAACGAGCAAGGGAACGAGGCGTCGCCCGATGACACCGCTCGCCCCGGCAAGAAAGATCCGCACTCGTCAATGGTACGTTTCGATTTCGATACCGCCCCAGCGGAGTGGGAAGTGACAACTCTCGTCAACACGATGGGCTCGATCGTCCACCCCACCAACGCCGCGCCTCCTGGGCCGTATCTTCCTTCCCGCCTCGCCGGTCGCCGCCCTCCACTCGCGGGGCGCCGGTCCAGATCTTCGCCGATTTCGGCTACGGCGACAGTCGCACTTTGGGACCACTCCGGGTGTTTGTCAAACAGGCATGGACTGGGTTCCAGGGTGGCGAGAGTTACTCCGGCTTCTCAATCTGTCGTTGACGGTATGACGATAGAACCGCTGACATTGGGGTAGAACTTGGTGGGGAATCCGGAGTAGTCGTGAGCATCAGCAGTCCGTTAGAAGTGGCAAGTAACCGCTCGCTAAAGGTGCCCGTCCGCACGCCTGCCTCGGGACCCTGTGGGTGCACTCGACGAACTTGCTGGCACTCCCGCGAGTGCCGTTCCGGTGGCGTCGTTCGAATCCTTCGAACTGGGACTTCGAACGGAGGGCCGCCGTCGTCGGTCGTGCTCTGTCGAGAGTGCTCCGCTCCCACAAGTCGTAATCGCATGGCGTAGCACCACGGCTCGAGGAAAGTTTCGATCGAATCATGGGGGAGGTATTGAACCGGACCCCCGTCTGCTCGTCGGAACCCGATGATGACGATCTCATCGCATTCGCAGCGATGACGCGTTCAATCGTCGTGTCCGGTGGCCATCATCTTCTTGACTTTGCTGATCGACTGCCGGTCCACTCCCCTGCCGCATTCCGAGATCTCCTGACTCAACCGGCCTGAGTACTCCGGAGGTCACTCGCTCCAGGAAAGCCGGTTCCCGGGTCCGATTGACGATTCATCGGAGAGGACGCTCGCCACGTGCGACACGAAGAGCTCGCGCACCCCGGCCGGGCCCTGTCCGAACAGCGCCAGGATGTTGTTGGTGAACTTAGTCGGCACCGGCACCGGGCAGCCCACGGCACTTGATCACAGTTGCAGGTCGCCGATCCACACGTTGTTGCCAGCGTCGATCACTCCGGCCTTGCTGTGGAAGTTGGTGAAGTAGGCCATGTCCGAGTACGCCACGCAGTTCCACGTGGGGCCGCTCACGTTTTCTTGACTTATCGCTGAAGGCTTGAGCTGATTGGCACCGGCGGTGTTAAACTGTGGAGGCAGTTACCGGATGATGCTCCGGTGGGCATTCGCCCGAACCGCCCCTAGGGCTAATGGCCTCTACGTAGATTCGATTGCGTGGAGATGACAACGATGAGACCTAGCGATGGGGCAATCCTGCAGGACTGGGTTTGTCCGGGCGACGTCGAAACACGAGCGGATCATCCAGCGCGGTTCGCCTCAACTGGTGTACTGGCCGCGCATACTCGGGCGCGTTGCCGAACGAAGAACGGTAACAGTCGGGCAACGCCACGCGGCAGCGAGTAGATCGATCGTGATCGAGAACGAGATGGCTGTAGGTGATCGAATACCCATGAACGGCCAGAGTATCCTGTTCGC
>JAJYDR010000067.1 GCA_021777285.1 Actinomycetes bacterium | reverse complement strand
TCACCTTGGCCTTCGCCGCGCCCTTCGTCGCCTACGCCGCCTCGGTCCAGTCCGACGCGTCATTCGTCGCGATCTACCGCTTCGCGATCGTGCCGATGTTCCTCTTCTCGGCGACCTTCTACCCCGTCAGCGCCTACCCCGGGTACCTACGCCCTGTGGTGCAGTTCGTCCCGCTCTATCACGGGGTCGCCCTCGCGCGGTCGGCCGCCTTCGGCGAGTGGCCGCTGCTGCCCACCCTCGGACACCTGACGATGCTGCTCGCACTCGCGGTCGCCGGTGTTCTCTGGGGCCGACGGACGCTGCGACGCCGGTTGGTGGACTAGTGCTCACCCGAACGCTGCCCCGGTTCGGCTCTCGAAGGTCCCTGCGGGTCTTCGAACGGAACCTCACGGTCTACCGGTCGCAGTGGTTGATGTTGATCTCGGGATTCTTCGAGCCCCTCTTCTACCTGCTCAGCATCGGCCTCGGACTCAATCACCTGGTCGGTCCGCTTCGGGTCGGTGGCCACGTCGTGAGCTACGCGACCTTCGTCGCGCCCGGCATGCTCGCGACATCGGCGATGAACGGCGCGATGATCGACACGATCTTCAACACGTTCTTCCGACTGAAGATCTCCCACTCCTACGACGCGATACTCTCGACGCCGCTCGACGTGACCGACGTCGCCCTCGGTGAGGTCTGGTGGGCCCTCGCACGAGCCGGCGCCTACGGCGCGTCCTTCATCGTCTGCATGGTGCTGCTCGGCGACGCCGGCAGCGCCTGGGTCGTGCTGTGCTGGCCCGCGGCCATCCTCACGAGCCTCACGTTCAGCGCCATCGGCCTAGCCGCCTGCACCTACGTCCGGTCCTGGCAGGACTTCGACCTGGTCACCCTCGTCCAGCTGCCGATATTCCTCTTCTCCGCGACGTTCTTTCCGATCTCGCTCTATCCGCACTGGCTTGGCGCCATCGTCGCCATCTCGCCCCTCTATCAGTCCGCGGCGCTGCTTCGCGGCCTCTCCCTCGGCGTGTTCCAGTGGGTGATGCTCGGGCGCATCGCCTACCTCATCGTGCTCGCCCTCGTCGGATTGCGCGTCGCCGCCAATCGCTTCCGTTGCATCCTCGTACCTTGAAGCGTGGCGGTCACCGTCCGGCCGACGTCGGCGAGAACTGACGTCCGTGCATGGTCGATCGATGCGATGGATCAATCGCTACTGGCAGCCCTGATCCTTGTCGTAGATTGCGCCACCGCCGCCCGTGAGCGTGCCCGTCTGGGCTACCAACAGCGGCGCGGTTGAACCGGAAGGTAACAACGTGAAGCCCGAAGTCGAGGTTGGGCACGCCGTCAATCCCGCCTGCCAGTCACCGGCGACCCCGGAGACGGCGAAATTCGGCCCCGTGATAGACGCCCACATCGACGGCGTGGAGTAAATGCCAAACGGGACAGGAACGTTCGCGTTGGTGAACTCATACGCCATACCCGTAATGGTCGCCTGGTTGAGTGCGGTATCCGTCGACCAGCTGTTGCCGGTCTCGACGTCGGCCCACCACATCACCGGTGTACCCGGTTCGACACTCACCGCCCAGTCGGCCTCGCTGCAGCCGATGGCCCAGGCCGCCTGCAGCGCCGAGAGTGTGTGCCCCGTGGCGCTCGGTTGAAACGTCCTTGAATCGGTCTTGCAGTTGCCGGTGTCGGACTTCGCGTAGGCTAGGGCGTAGCCCGTGTTGAAGTACAACGAACGAGAGCCAGTTGGCGCAGCGTTCCACTGCTTTGACGCGTACTGGTTCGTGGTGAACGGTCGGCCGTGGGTGACGCCGATAATGGCAAAACTCAAGCCCTGAGGAGGCGTCGACGACCCCTGCGGATAGGACGCATCGTAGCCGGTGCCAGAGTAAGAGTACGTCGACGCCCCCGCGGGCGACGCCAACGGCACGAATCCCGTCATCGCGACGAGTGCGACCATCGCACCGGCTCTCGCGACCAGCGACCGTCGTGGACTGCTCGACTTCATGTTGCCCCCCCATGAACACGTCGTCGCCATACGTCGCGGCTCGACCGACTATCGCGTCAGCGTAGTGGAGCCGTCGCACCGTGTCGAGTTCGGTTCACGTGCATCCTCGACCGACCGTGGGGCCCGCAAACGTGCTCGATTACACCTGACCCGACAAGACGTTGCGCCGGCTCGTGTACTCATCGACATCGATGTCGCCGCGCGCGAGGCGCTCGTCAAGGATCCCGAGTGCGCTGCTCGGATTTCTCGAGCCATGATCATCGTTCAGGTCACGACGCGACTCGTCACGACGCCGGGACATCGAGAGCAGCAAGGCGGCGATCGCGACGATCAGCAAGATGGCGAGGAAGACGAGGAAGAGCCCGCCGCGAAGTCCCAGACCGTGATGCATCCCGCCGTTGAAGAAGGGACCGCCGAAACCCGGTTGCGGTGCGTCTGGTGGCATGGTGCGAATCCGCCTTTCTTGGTCCGTCGACCAACGAGAAACACACCCATTGTCGCGGCACATCACCGCGACGCGACCCACTTCTTATTCGATTCTTCGGTTCGAGTCGCCGGGGGTAGGTCTCGTACCAGTGGACGAGTCACGGCCCGTCGACCGTTGAGCGGCACCGCTCGGTCCACGCCGCCGCCACCCAACATGGGATGGGCCGAGACAGAATCGGAGCCATGACGGCTCGGTACGACGGCGGCGGATTTCTGATCACGGGCGTGATGGCATCGGGGAAGTCAACGATCGCCGATCTGCTCGTCCGTCGCTTCGATCGCGGAGTCCACCTGCGTGGAGACGTGTTCCGAAGGATGATCGTGACGGGACGAGACCCCATCGAACCCAGTCTCGGCCACGAAGCCCGGCGCCAGCTCGACCTGCGCAAACGACTCGCGGCGATGGTCGCGAACGAGTACTGGCGTGATGGCTTCACCGTGGTCCTCCAAGACATCTTCGTGGGCGAGGCCCTGCCCGAGGTCATCGACCTCCTCGACGTCTCGCCACTCTTCGTCGTCGTACTCGTGCCTCGGCCTGACGTGGTCGCTCGACGGGAACGCGATCGCTCCAAGGTGGGATACGGCAACGGCTGGGAAGTCGACGCACTCGCGACGATGTTCGAGGAGACCACCCCTCGGCGCGGGCTCTGGCTCGACACGTCGGACCTGTCGCCGGCGGCCACGGTCGAGGCGATCCTCACCCGTTGCGACGAGGCCCGCGTCAAGTAGTGAACGACAGTAAACGTCGAGCACGCGAGTCAATCGTCCACTCCGACGATGGCCGGTAGGCTTGAGCAGCTATGTGTGCGACGAACTGCGACGGACAGGTTGGCGGGTGGACGCTCGCAGGACCGTCAACTGTCGCTGAGTAGGGCGTGGTGGAGGTAGTGGCGCGCACGCCGGCCAACCGCCGAGTTCCAGGCCGGTTCCGACCGCCGACCGTGCTCGGACTCCTGGTCAGCGCCATATTCCTGCTCGCGTCACTCGCTGTCGCCACGCCGAGCGGCGCGACACCGGGTTGGCAGGTGACGTGGACGTCGCCGATGGACCTCGCCCTCGGCGCGACGTACAACTCGACGGTGCGCGACACCGCGACGGTAGCGGTCGCCGGGAGCTCGGTGGAGTTGACCTTCTCCAACCTTTGGAGCGCCACCCCGACCACCTTCGGTGCCGTCACCGTCGGCGTCGACCAGAGCGGGCCCACCGTCGTCGCCGGTTCCTTCGTCCCGGTCACGTTCGCCAACGGGCAGCGGGCCGTGACGATACCCGCACACGGACAGGTCACGAGCAATCCCGTCGCCATGGTGGTACACGCTAACGAGAAGATTGCCGTCTCCATCGCCGTCTCGGGGTGGGCGACGGTGAGCGTGCACTACTGCTGCACCGGGGACGTCAATACGTGGGCGACGAGCAACGGGATTGGTAACCACACGACCGACCCGACTAGTCAGAGCTTCAACCCCCAGTTGACCGGCGCTTACGTACGCTGGCTCTCCGGGGTGGCGGTCGCGAATTCGCCGGCTCAAGGTGCGATCGTCGCCTTCGGCGACTCCATCACCGACGGGTACGGCTACGAGAACAATGGCTTCAGCTGGGTGAACGCCCTGCAGCAACGGATCGACCGATTACCCGCGACCGACCAGATGTCGGTCGTCAACGAGGGGATCGCCGGCAACACCTTGACCGTCTTTCCACCCGGGACCTCCTACGCCACGAACTCCGGCGGCGTACCCGGTGTGACGCGGCTCGCGACCGACGCGCTCGCCTGGCCGGGCGTGAAGGACGTCGTCGTCCTGCTCGGCACCAACGACATCTGGTTCGGGGCCGGCGGCGTGGCGGGCAAGCCCATCCCGCCCTACGGGACCGCCGCCGCGATCGAGACGGGCCTTCGCACGGTGGCGGCCCAGGTTCGCGCCCAGGGCCTCAACGTCTACGCCATCACCCTGCTGCCGCGCGCGACGTCGACGAAGCAGGACCACGACCTGCCCGAGTACTGGGGCCCGTCGGAACAGTCCGTGATGAGTGCGGTGAACGCATGGCTGTTATCGGCTCACACTGGCTTCACCGGCGTGATCAACCTCGCCGCGGTGATGGCCGACGTCTACAACGGTTACTGCAATCCGAACACGCCCTTCGCGCCGTACTTCAACCCCGACCACCTCCACCCGAATGTGGCTGGCGAGACCGCCATGGCCAACGCCATCTCCACCCAGCTCTTCGGTCTGCCCGACGCTCCACTGAACCCACCGGTGTTGACCGCCACGCCGACACCGGGCTGCGCCGCGGCCAAGGTGGCCTCGGCCGTCCTCGCGACAGCGGTGCCAACGACGACCACGACCGTGGCACCCACCACCACGACCGTGGCGACCACGACCACGACCACTCCCTCATCGCTCCTACGCAGCGCCCGTTCCCTGGCGATTTGGTTGCTGGCCGCGCTCGTGGTGATCGCCGGCGTCCTCGCACTCGTCGCTCGCCGTCGAGTGGCGAAGCGGCGCCGCGAGCGGCGCCGCGCCATGCGCGTGGTCTCCTACCCGCGCGTGCCCCCGCCGTCCCAGCCCCGCAACGGACCGAACCCGCGCGCTCGTAACCCGCGACGCTGATTCAACGAAGCGAGTAACGGTAACGCAGGAACGGCTCGCCGCTGCGGCTGGTCATGGACCCGTCGCTGCGCCAGCCGAGCGCTTCGTAGAAATGCCTCGCCGCGAGGTCGGGCGGCGTCACGAGCACCAGTTCGTCATCGCCAGCCTCGCGCGCAAACGCGATCGCCGCGTCGATCAACGTCCGTCCGACGCCACCACCCTGGGCCGCCGGGTCGACCAGCACGTGGGTCACCTCCCCGATCCGTGGCGCGTCGGCGATGGGTGCGCCCTGGGTAGGTCGGAATCGCGCGAGGAGGAGTCGACCGACGCCCCTCGCGTAACGGCCCGCCCGGGTCACCACGAGGTCCTTCGCCAGCCGGGGTCGTGTGGCGGCGGCGATAACGATGGCGCGAGCGAGCGCGACGCCGTGCTCGCGGACCATCGCGCGCACGTGCGTCGCGGGGTCGGTCGCTCCAAGCAGGACACCGACCAGCGCGCCAGCATCGTCGAGCGCCACGAAGGACATCGATCCCGACGTCATCGTCCACGCCCGGTAGTAGGCGCGCATGAACGAGGGCCCGAATCGTGAGAGGAACTCCATGTCGAGCACGACGAGGTGGAGCGTGACGGCGTCGTCGACATCCGCTGCGGTGAGGTGGCGCACGCTCACCACGGGTGCGGCCCGCTAGCGATCGTGGCGAATGTGGTGGATGGTCGCGGTGGAATATCCAACTGTACGTCGAAGCGCACGCGGCGGCGCCGGGACCGACGACGGACCCACTGCTAGATTGACCCCGATGGCACCACCGCGACACGGCCGGCGGGTCAACGTGCGTCGGCGCCGGTTCGTCGCGGTGCTCGCGCTGATCCTCGTGGTCCTGCTCGTCGTCGCGACGACCCGGGGCCAGGGTCCGACCACCACCTCGACGACGTCCTCGACCTCGGCCACAACCGCGTCGTCCTCGACCACGACCACGCGAGCGCCGACGCCACACGCACCCTTCGCGGTGGGGGCCGTCACCTTCACGGTCAGCGAGCCGGCCAGTGGCTCGACTGGTGCGAGGACGTTCCCCGTCACCGTGCGCTACCCCGCAGTCGGCGCCCCTGGCACCGCCCGCCTCGGCCTGGTCCCGCTTCGTGACGCCGGTCCCTTCCCGCTGCTCATCTTCTCCCAGGGGTTCGACATCTCACCCGAGGCGTACGCCGGACTGCTCGACGCATGGAGCGCCGCGGGTTACGTCGTCGCCGATCCCGCGTATCCCTACACGTCGCCGAACGCCGTCGGCGGCGTCATCCGCAGCGACATCGTCCACCACCCAGGCGACCTCAGTTTCCTCATCACGACGTTGATCGCGGACAGCGCGCAGGCCGGAAACGCCATCGGCGGACTGGTGAACGCCCACGAGATCGGCGTCGTCGGCCAGTCCGACGGCGGCGACGTGAGTCTCGCGGCGGTGGCGAACTCGTGCTGTCGCGACGCGCGCATCGGCGCGGCGGTGATCCTCTCGGGGGCCGAACTGTCCTGGTTCCCCGGGACGTACTTCACCACCGGATCAGCACCCCTCCTCGTCGTCCAAGGCACGAACGACCTGACAATGAACCCCGTCACCTGCAGCGTCACGCTCTACAACGAGGCACCGACACCCAAGTACTACCTGGCGATGATCGGCCAGACCCACCTCAGCGCGTACGTGCCCCCCGGGCCAGCGCGCGACGTGGTGGCGGCGACTTCGATCGACTTCTTCAACGCCTACCTGCGACACGCGCCGGGCGCGCTCGCCGCGATGCGAGCGGCGGGCACCCGTCCGGGGCTCGCCACGATCACCAGCGCGTCTCACGTGCCACTGGTCGCGGGGACGTGCCCCGACGCACCGCTCGGCTGATCAGCCGCGTGGCTTGACGCCCTTGACGACGTTGGCCTCGGCCACGACGTTCACGCTCGTGAGGTCCACGAATCCTGCCGCCTCGTAGAGGCGCATCCAGGCGTCGGGCGTGATCGGACGTTCGCGCAGCCGGAAGATGTAGCGACCGGCATTCTTGAGGATCCGCCAGTAGCCGGGGATCCCCTTCTTCGCCATCACCTTGATCTTGCTCGCGATGACCTGTCGGTCCTCGGTCGTGGCGCCGCGCCCGAGCATCATGTCCGAGTTGATTAACACGCCGCCGGGTCGCAACCAGCCGAAGGCCGCGGTGACGACCTTGGCCTTGTCCGAGTCCAGCAGGTGGTGCAGCGCGTAGTTACTGATCACGAGATCGAACGACGACGGATCGATGGTGAGGTGTTCGATCGGCGAGACGATTCCCGAGACGTGCTCGAGTCCCTCGGCCTTGGCCTGGGCGACCATCCGGTCCACCATCGCCGCACTCACGTCGACGCCGATGACCGTGGCGCCGCGACGCGCGAGCTCGAGGGCCAGACGTCCGCCACCACAGCCGAGGTCCATGCAGACCATGCCGGGCTTCACGTCGGCGACCTCGATGGCCTTGGCGGCGACCTTGGTCATCCCGACGTCATTGTGGCGGTCCCACGTGTCGGCCCGACGGGTCCACGTGCGCCGTTGCGTCGCGATCGACAGGCGGGTGGACTGCTTCTTGCCCCACGAGGGGTTCGTTTCTCTAGGCGCGTTGGACATGATCTCTCTTTTTCGGGGGGCCGATCGGTTTCGACGACTGTCGTCTTCCAGGACAACGGGACTTCACGCCCTGGCAACTGGCGTCACCCTGACGCCCGCCGACCAGGAACCGATTCTACCGGTCAGGGTGCGTGGCGACGCCGACGGTGGCTCCGTCACGACGCCCGCGGCCGGATATGCAACGGTTTCAGGTCGCGTCGGCCGACCACGCCGCCATCTCCGCGGCGAACAGGTCCAATCCGAGGGGGCCGAGTTCGAGCGCCTGCTGGTGGAACGCCTTGAGGTCGAAACGTGCACCGAGTCGCTCACGGGCCCCGTCGCGCACCTCGAGCCAGCGTCGCTGGCCGACCTTGTACGAAATCGCCTGGCCTGGCATGCCGAGGTACCGGTCGACCTCGGACACCGCGCTGGCGTGCTCTTCGATCGCCCACTCCTCGAGGAGCGCGACCGCCATCTCGGCGGTCCACGGCCTCGCCGAGCAATCACCGAGCGACCCGAGCACACCGAGGTCGTCGGGCGCGTCGAGCCCCAGGTGCAGCCCGACGTCCACGACGATCCGGTTCGCCCGCAACGCCTGCCCGGCGAGGTACCCGAACTCCTCGGCCGGGCTCGCGTACCCGTCGAGCTCCTCCATCAGCCGCTCGGCGTAGAGCGCCCACCCCTCGCCGTACCCCGACGTCCAGCCGCGCAGACGATGAAACCGCGACTGACGGTCGGCCGCCAACATCGCGATCGCGGCCTGAAGGTGGTGACCGGGTACAGCCTCGTGATACCAGGTCGCAGGGAAGCGCCACCATGCGAACGTGGTGGCGCCCATCGTGGGGTACCACGTGGTGCCCGGACGTGAGAGGTCCTCACTCACGGGGATGTAGTACGCGGCCGACGCCGAACCTTCGGGTGCGAGTCGCACGTCACAGAACCGGACGCGAGGATCGATGTCGAAGTGCACGCCGTCGATCCGCTCGACGGCGGCGTCGACGAACGAGCGCAGTCGAGCGAGCAGGGCCTGCGTGCCGTCCACGAGCTGATCCGGGTCGTGGTCGAGCAGGACGGAGGCCTCGCGCAGGCCGACGACACCGGGATACATCGAGCCAGCCAGTGCGACCATCCGATCGTGAATCCGACGGGACTCCTCCCACCCCCATCCATAGAGCTCCTCGAGGTCGAGTTCCGCGCCGGTGAAGTAACGCGCCCACGGCACGTAGCGCTCGCGACCGCACCCGTCATCCATGGTCGTTCGCGGCGCCACCGTCGATTCCAACCAGTTGGCGAGCTCGCCGCACGCGCGGTCGGCCGCCACGGCCGCCTCTCCCAACCCGGACTCATCGAGGTCCGCGCCGGTGGCGATCGCGACGCGCTGGGCTACGTCGGCGAACGAACCGTCGGCGTACGTTCGCGCCTGGTCAGCGACACCGAGCACGTGACGGCGTGACGGCAGTTGGTCGCTCGTGGCGTTCGCCAGCGCGCCACGCCAACTGTCGAGTGATCCCGCGACCGCACCCAGCCGTGTCGCGATGACCGCGGCGTCGGTCGCTGATCGCGCGTCCATGAGTTCAAAGACCTGTCGAATCTCCGACAACGGCGACGAGATGACCGAGAAGGTCCGTCGCACCTCACCGGAGCGCAGCAACGCGCGATCGCTCGACAGCCGCTCGACGATGACCGCCTTGGCGATCCGGTCGACGTCGTCGGTCGGCTCGATGGCCTCGACGACGCGCAGGGACTCCCCCAGCATCCGCTCGTCGTCATGCTGGTGCTCTATGGAGAAGTCCGGGAGTTGGTCGTCGTAGCCGGCGACGCCGGCCATCGTCGCGAAGAGTGGATCGCGCGCGGCGAGCTCGTCGACCAACCGATCGGCGAAGGCGAACAGGGGTGAGCGTGCAGTGGTCTGGTCGTTCGTGGTCACGAGTTCCAGTCTCCCACGACCGCACCGAATCGCTTCAGATGACGGACGCGACGCGCAGTCCGTCGAGCACAGCCTCTTCGACCGTGCGCGGCGCGAGGCAGTCGCCGATGAGCTCGACGGGGACGCCGGCCGCGACGAGTTCATCGGCCAAGCGACGCGACGGACGGCGGCCCGTCGCGAGGACCACGGCCGACACGCGGTCGACGATGACCGGCTCGTCAGTCAAGACGTGCTGGAGATAGACCGAGTCGTCATCGGCCCCGAAGAGGCGCACGAGGGTGAGGACCGCCACCCCGGCGCGCGAGAGCGCCGCGAGGTGCTCGTCGCGCACGTACTGCTGGAGTGACGCGCCCGCGAAGTAGCCCGGGGTCGCGAGGGTCACCTCGTGGCCAGCGGAGGCGAGGAGCCGCGCGACGCCGATACCCACCCAGTCGTCGCGCCAGTCGACCACCACGACCCTTCCCGGGGGTACCGTATGGCCGAGCAGTACCGAATCGGCGTCGAGGATCGTGGGCGCCCCGAGGACCTCCATCGGCGGCCGGTGGGGTCGAGAGCCCGTCGCGATCACCACGCGGTCGCCCGCCCACGCTTCGACGAGATCGCGTTCGACGCGCGAGTTGAGCACGATCGCCACGCCGGCGCGACGCGCCTCGCGCTCGAGGTTCGTCGCGACACCGCCGAACTCGTCGCGACCCGGCAATCGCTGGGCGAGCAGGACCTGGCCCCCCAGATGGGCCGACGCCTCGTGCAAGGTCACGTGGTGTCCTCGCTCGGCGGCTACCGCCGCCGCCTTGAGCCCCGCGGGACCACCGCCGACGACGAGCACGCGTTGGGGCGTCGTGACACGCACCCGACGGCCCAAGGTCAGTTCACGTCCCGTCTCGGGGCGTTGGATGCACGAGATCGGAAAGCCGGCGTGGAAGTGGCCGATGCACGCCTGGTTGCACGCGACACAGGCGCGGATCTCCTCGGCCCGGCCGTCTCGGGCCAGGTTCGCCATCGTCGGGTCACAGATCATCGCGCGGGTCATCACGCAGGCGTCGGCCAGGCCGTCGGCGAGGATCCGCTCGGCCTCCTGGGGCTGGTTGATCCGACCGGCCACGAAGACCGGGACGCCGACCGCCTCGCGCACCCGATTCGCCGCGGGCACGACGTAGCCGTTCGCGACGTTCATCGGTGGCGCGATGTGGTCGGAGCCCGCGAGGGTCGCCGAGGTGCCCGTCGTCACGCTCACGTAGTCGATGAGACCCGTGTTGTCCAGTGACTGCGCCGCACGAAGGACGATGTCGGGGGCGAGGCCTCGGGGGTCGCGCTCGTCCATCGAGGCGCGCAGCCCGACGATCGGTCCGGGGCCGACCCGGTCACGGATGGCGCGGACCACGTCGGTGAGGAACCGCAGTCGTCGAGACTCGTCACCGCCGTACTCGTCGTCACGCTCGTTCACGAAGGGGTTCAGGAACTGCGCGGGCAGGTACCCGTGACTCGCGACGACCTCGACACCGTCGAGTCCCGCGCGGACCAGTCGCGCCGCGCCCTGGGCGTAGCCGTCGACGATCTCGACGATCTCGTCGCGGCCCAACGCGCGCGGCATCACCCGAAATCGCTCGTTGGCCACAGCCGAGGGGGCGACGGCGACCGGCAGCGATCCGTCTGGGGACTCCATCACCTCACGGCCGGGGTGGAAGAGCTGGCCGACGATCGTGGTGCCGTGGGCGTGGACGGCGTCAGCCAGTCGTCGGTAGCCGTCGATACAGCCGTCGTCGGTCGCCATCAGGACGTGAGCGGTGTAGCGCGCCGTCTCGTGGACGCCGGCGACCTGGACGACGATCAGTCCGACGCCGCCGGCCGCGCGTGCTTCGTGGTAGGCGATCAGTTGATCGGTGATCCGACCGTCTTGGACCATCACTGTGTCGTGCCCCGACGAGATGATGCGATTCTTCACCACGGTGCGACCGACGACGAGGGGTTCGAAAAGACGATCGAAGTTCATCTTCACCTTAGAGGGACACCGCGCGACACGCCCCGAGGCTACTCACTGCGTTCAGACCCGATTACGCGCTCGCCGCGACGATCGGTGACGTACGGGCCACTAACGGACGCGTGGGAAACGGCTCTCGTTCGCAGCAAGTTTGGCGCGCACTACGTCGGCGAGGTCGACGTCAAGGACGTCGGCCAGCCGGAGCAGGAAGATGAGCACGTCGGCCATCTCGAACTCGATGGCTCGACGGTGCTCTGGCGCCAGACGGTCCGGCGCCGACTCCTCGGGCGTCAACCACCGGAACTCGGCGACGAGTTCACCGGCCTCGCCAGCGACCGCCATCGCGAGGTTCTTCGGCGTGTGGAACGGGCTCCAGTCACGCGCCTCGGCAAACGCGCGCGCCTCGAGGCGCAGGTCCTCCAACTCACCCATCACTCTCCCTCCGCCACCGTCACCGACGCCACCGGCACGGTGCTGTTCTGGCGATCACGCGGTCGAACACGGTGACCGTGGCGGTCCCGTAGAGTAGCGCGAGGAGAAAGGAGTCCGATGGCCACGCTCAGTCGTCGTCGTAACATGATCCCGGTCGCGCTGCTCACGGTACTCGTCATCGCCAGTGCAGTGACGGCGTGGCTTTCGAACCAATCGTCGGGCACGAGCTCGCCGGGACCCGAGGGCGTCCCAGTCTTGAACGTGCCGGTCCTGGCACCCGCCGGCGCGGCCAGCGGATCGACCATCGACGGCATCACCTGTCAGACCATCGGTCAAGAGACCGTCCACTACCACGTTCACGTGCTCGTCTCCATCTACGTCGACGGTCAACGCGAACGCCTCCCCGCCGGCATCGGCGT
>JAJYDR010000066.1 GCA_021777285.1 Actinomycetes bacterium | reverse complement strand
AAGTGGTCCGGGGGTCGAGGAATTCTCAATGCACTCGCCATCCGCCGGGCCGCTAGCTCATCGGGAAGAGCAGGGGACTTTTAATCCCAAGGTGCCGGGATCGAGACCCGGGCGGCCCACTGAAGCCCTGATCAAGGGCTCCTTATTATCATTGGCTCGACGATGTCTAGCCATTGGTCTAGCCACGGGACGCGGGCGCGGTGACGTGACGGGCACAAAATCCTTGTACAGAAGTTCTTCCATCGCCTTGGCCGCCTTGGCTCTGGAGCCCGGCAGCAGGTGCACGTAGACGCCCTTGGTGACCCCGATCGAGGCGTGACCGAGTTGGTCCGCCACCGCTTCCAAGGGCACGTCCATCGAGAACATCAGCGAGGCGCACGAGTGGCGAAGTTCGTGAATCGACCAGTGTCCGAGACCGGCCTGCTCGGTGATTCGAGGAACACCCTTGCCGAAATCGCCCGGGTCCAAGGGGCGTCCGTAGGTCGAAGTGAAGATGAGGTTCTCGTCATTGCCCCAGGCGTCGCCACGAAGCAGGGCCTCCTCCTCTTGATTGCGGCGATGACCTTCTAGCAGATCGACGAGCGGCGGCGACAGGTGAAGCGTGCGCCGACTCCCCTTGGTCTTCAGGTCACTCAAGTGCACGCCGGAGTTGTCGCGCACGAGTTGACGACGAACCGTTAGCACCACGGCGTCGTGCCGGACTTCAAGATCCGACCACGCGAGACCGATGATCTCACCGCGGCGCAACCCGAGCAAGAGGGCCAGGGTGTAGGCCGCTCCGAGGCGATGCTCCTTGCAGGCGGCCAAGAACGTCTGCGCCTGCTCGGGGGTCATGGTTCGACCTTCGCGGTGGGGCAATTTTGGACCCTCGGCGATCGCCGCCACGTTGCGCGTCACCAGGCCGTCCTGCTCGGCCATGCGCAGCGCTCGGCGCAGAGTGGCCCGCGCCATTCGCTTGGTGGACGGGGAGAAGCCACTCTTCCCAAGTGCGATCATCATGGCGTTCACGTCCGTGGGCGTCAACTTATTCAGTCGAATCTTTCCGAGATGGCGAACCAGGTACAGACGCACCACGCGCGCGTAGATCTCCTCGGTTCTCACCGACACGGTGCCGGGAATCCGCTTAGTCAGCCACGTCTCCAGGTACTGCTCAACGCTCAAGCGTTCCGAGGCGAGCTGGGTGCCGTGAATCTTCTGGGGCTGCAACTCTCGCATCTTGCGCAGCGCCTCTGCCTGGGTCTTCGCCTGGAACGTTCGACGCTTGCGCTTCCCGTCCACCCAGCCCAGGTCGATCGACGCGACCCACTTGCCGTCCTTGGTCTTGTAGACCGATCCTTCTCCGTTGCCCCGGCGACTGGTCATGTGGTCTCCTTCCTTAACAGAAAACGTAGGTGATTCCGGGTCTTCGCGCTGGATCTAGTACTCACGTCCACCGCCCGCCACAAAATCCTCCACGTCACTGACTCTGATCCGTCGCGAACGACCGATATAGACCGACGGCATGCTGCCCGAATTCAGCAGTTCGTAGACCTTGGAACGACTGACGGAGAGAACCGCACCAACCTCGGGCACGGTCAGGAGGAGCTTCTGGACGGGTAGGCCCAGCTGAATGGCCATGTCGTCCTTGATGAACGATTCGTCACACGGTCGCCAGTCGCCGATCAGTTCCCGCTCCACGAGAATCGCAACACCCTCTCTATGCGCAGACTCGACCGTCACCTCTTCATCGGGGCGACAGCGTTGCAGAACTTCGATCGCCTCACTCGCCTGCATCGCTACCCTCTCGCCGGTCGCTGGAGATTTCGCTCATCCGGGTGATCAGCAACGTAGTGGCGCGTGACGTCATCGAAGTTCTTGAGAATTCTGACGTCCATTGGTGTTCGATGTCCGTGAACGTCTCCGCCTCGCTCCGACGTGCCTCACGAGCTTCCAGGCGCGAATGAGCTCTGGCCGTTTGACCTCGCGCCGCCAACCACTCGTCCCCGGCGGTTCGCCACCCGGTGCCCACCCATTTCCAGACGCCCAGTGCAATCACTGGCGCTGAAACATTCGCTGTTCCCTGGCGTCGTTGAACCTGCCACGCCTGACGTTGCGAACGTAAGAATGAAAACGTGACTGAGTAACGCCTCGACTTGGTAAGCCAGTGACCACCAAAACCGAGCGAGTGGGCCCACGCTCGAAGTCGAGGTAGGTGCGCGAGCACGCCCAGATTCCACGCGGTCTCGACCAGTCGACGAAGGTGTCCGGTGACGCCGCGAGCGTCGAGATCGTCAAAGCTCGTCAGACGCCGGTCCAACGCGCCCACGTCGTCGGTTGATTTTGTCGCGTACTTGGCGACGTAATTGGCCACGGCTCGCGAACTCCTCGCCGCTGCAGTCTCGTCACTATCGTGATCGCTCGTTCCAACTGCATCTTGTTCGTGAGCTGCAATGACTCGAAGGTCGAGTTGTTGGCCCCAGCGGGCCAGTCCGAGTACCTCATCGGAGAATCCTCTCGGCAGTGGCGCCGAGACCTTTTGGGCCGCGGCGTGAAGAGCCACGATCAACATCGAAGTAGTGACACCGGCCGTCGGTGCCGTGCACTCGTCGTCGCGTTCGTCTAAGCGGATCACGGCGTGTAAGTGCACGACGCCTCGCTGCTGGAACTCCGCCACCTTGGCGAAGGAGAGGCGAAGCTCGCAATCGAATTGCTTGACGGCGACGCCGAGTTGTTTGGCCAACTCACGACGAACATAGATTGTCGTGCGACGCCAGAGCTCGGGACACGTGGCGTTCCAGAGGATTGATCGCTGGTAGTCGTAGCAGTCAGAGCACAGCGGTTCACCGAGTACCGACTCGTCTTTGCCGTGTCGCTTCCAACACGTGAGCGACTTACCATGCACGCAGCGTTGATTACCTGCGCCAGGATGACAGGGCGCGCGGTCACCCGAACGAGTCCCGTGGACGGCACCAAAGCTCGGTGCGGTGAACGTGGCAAAGACCATCGGGTGTTGCGACACTGATTCGGGCACGCCCTTGCCACCCGACATCCCGGCTCGCACGAGCATTCGCGCGTCGCTGGCGTAGGTAGCAGCACACGAGGGACAGCGCGTCGCTCGCCTCGTGCCACAGGCCTTCAAGAGAACGCCGTCGGGTTCGTCGTTCGTGGAATACGTGCGGAGAATCTCTCCGGTCGCGCTGTCCACTGACGTCACGGCGCCGATGAGACGAATCGGATGTGAACACCAGCCACAACGCTCACCCTGGTCGTTGAACCGGGCCAGGGCCATAGCGCTGCGCGACCTCGCAATGACACCACTGAGGACTCGTTCGTCGAGTACCGCGCTGAGAGCAGACGATTGCATTAGTAGCTCACTGGTCCCGAGTCAAGACTTCGCAGTTGACGGGCCCGTTGCACCAGCGATTGCAGGTCGTCGTCATCCAGGTGAAAGCCCTTCAGTCGCACCGGGGTGTCCCCTTCGTGCAACAACAGCCCGACTCCTCGGTGAGCACCGGCAATGTCCGAAGCCGAGAAGCCCTCTGACGCCCAACCACTTCCGAGTACGGTGTCACTCGCGTCGCGCGTCGCACAGCGCAGCGCCCAGCGAAACCCGAAGAGATCGCGCAATGTTGAGGGCACAATGTCGATCGAGGGCTTCTGCGTGGCCGCGAGCACGATGATCCCGGCGGCTCGTCCCCGCGCGACGAGACCCCGCAGCAGTTCGGCGAAACGCTGGGCGAACTTCTTATCGGTGCCCGCGACGTAGAGCGCGAGCTCGTCAATCACGACGACGTGCAGGCGCAGCCCCTCGGCGCGAGTGACTTTGCGGAGATTGCGACGCAGGAGTTCTTGATAACGAACGTCCATCTCAACGGTCAGCTCTTCGAGGACCGTGATGGCGCGCTCCACGTCGTGGCCAACGAAGACCCGTGCGCACGCTGACCACGCACTGAGTTCGACCACTTTGCCGTCGAAGAGCCAGAGGTCCACTTCGGGGTCGAGCGCCGCCGCCGCGACGAGCAACGACAAGGCCACTGACTTGCCCGCGCCGGGTTCGCCGCCCAGGAGCACGTTGCGCTCGGGTAGCGACAGAGTCACGACATCGCCGTCCTCGTCGACGCCCACGGGTATCGGGTCCCAGAGGCTGGTCCGCTTCACGTCGAGCAGCGGGCATCGCAGTGACGCAATGGCGAATGGGTCGTCACTGGTGATGATCAGTGACACGAGGTTCCGCTTCGCCGGGTTCGCCACGCAGCGAACCTGGCGCACCCCGAGCGACGCCGCGAGGACCGCTTCGACCTTCACGAGGTCGTCGATGGACGTGCCGCGCCAGAGCCCGAGCTCCACCCGGTCACCGAAGGTCGTGCGCGTGATCTTGTGGATGTGGGGCCGCTTCTCGCTCAGCACTCCGGGCAGCGCGTGGAACGCTGCTTCGAGGTGTCGACGCACGCTCGATCGGTGCAACAGCCGCCCGAGGAATCGGCGAAGTGGACCGATGCAGAGGGCGGTCGTTACGAGCGCGACCGGCGCGGCGATGGCGAAGAACAGACCGAGGCGCACGTAGAGCCAGAGCCCAAGTCCGGTGGGCAGAGCGAGCAGCACGAGTTCGACGCGCCAGACGGCGAGCTGGCGCAGCAGTTCATCGAGCATTTCGTCGGTCATCGAACGTGAGTTGGTGGGAGAGTTCATTGGAAGTTCCTTTCGAGAAGGGGAAGGTGCCCCGAGAGAGAGAGTTCTCTCGGGGCACACCTCCTTAGGCCGCGACCGGGGCCTTGGTCGCGGGACCGGACAGGACTTCCACTCGCTCGGCGCGGAAACTCACGCCGTTGCGATCACCCATGGCCCACGTGGTCGCCACGAGCCCGGTCACCTTCACCTGGCCGCCGAGCACGAGACCCTTGGGCTCGTTGCTCACCTTGACGTTGATGATGTCCGCGCCGTCACTGCCCAACGCGACGACACCGACGGTGAAGATCGGCTGGCCGTTCGCGTCAACGCGGGGTAGCTTGGAGTCAAAGTCGAGTACCGGCTGGGGCGGGGCCACGACGATGAAGGTGAGGTTGCTGGTTTCAATAGGGAGACGCATAGCGCTCCTTTCATGGTGAGTACTTCTCGTCGCACATTGCGACCTCACCATCAAGCCCGAAAGTTGCGTAACTTTCGTCCACTGGCGCAACGTTGCGTCACACTTTGAGGAAACTTTGAAAGTTGAAGAAAGTTACGCTGAGCCGTTGATGCCCCATCCGTGTTGTTCGTCGTGTTACGGCGACGTGGCAGAGTGGGTCCATGAGGAACGTGCGTCTCGAAGCAGCGATGGCCAAGAGTGGTCTGTCGTCGCAGGGACTCGCCGAGGCCGTGGAAAAGACGCGCAACGCCGTCGACAAATGGTTGAATGGAACCATTCCTCGACTGGAAACCCAGATCGCCGTCGCCGACGAGTTGGGAGTGGACCACTCGTGGTTATGGCCCCGCGACGAAGTCGGCGTTGCGGCGGCCCGTGAGGAGATCGTGCGAGCCTGGGCGCGCCGTTCGGACTGTCCGCCCGACTACTGGTGGAACCTCATCGTGGACACCAAGCAGCACGTTGACATCCTCGGCTACGCCGTACTGTTTCTGACGGAGAACCACCCCGATCTGACGAGCGTGCTCGGCGAAATAATTAAGAACGGCGGTTCGGTGAGGATTGTCATCGCCGATCCCCACGGTCAGGCCGCGCGCGATCGCGACACCGAGGAAGGACTCGACGGCCTGCTGCTCGCGAGGATTCAGTCCTCCATCAAGTACCTGCGCCCCATCGTCGAGGCGGGTGCGTCACTTCATTTTCAGAACGCGCCCATGTACAGTTCCGTCTTTCGTTTCGACGACGACATGCTGGTGACGCCACACCTCTTCGCAACCCCCGGGAAGATGGCGCCGCTCTTTCACTTTCGTCGAATCGGCTCCGGGGGCATTTTCGACCAGTACGTGACGCATTTTGAGGGGCTGCTCGCCCATGCGACACCGCAGTCGCCGAGCACGGTAATGATGTTGAAGAAATCGCCAAGGCGCGAAGAAACCCTAGAGAACCACTCTGTCACGAAGGAGCGACCGTGAGCCGCATCGAACACTTCGAAGAGGATTCCGCCCCTCGGGCCAATCGAGTCGTGCCCGCGGCGTCCGCCGTAGTTGTAAACGACACGGATCGAATTCTGCTCATCAAGCGCACTGACAACGGTTTGTGGACGATTCCCGGCGGCGCTATGGAGCCCGGCGAAAGTATCGCTGACTGTTGCCGTCGTGAGGTGCTCGAAGAGTCCGGCATTGAAGTTGACATCACCCGGCTCATCGGCATCTACAGCAACCCCCGTCACGTCATTGAGTACGCCGACGGCGAGGTCCGCCAACAGTTCTCGGTCTGCTTCGCGTGTCGCCCGGTCGCGGGGGAACTCACCACCAGTGACGAGTCGAGCGAGGTGGGTTACTTCACGCTCTTCGAACTAGCGACCATGGATATCCATCCGTCGATTCGACTGCGAATCACTCACTTTGGCGAATCTCGCCCCGATCCGGTGATCGCCTAAATTATGGCGTCCGGCTCGACTTCGGCGAGTCGTAGCTCTACTCGGCGGAACGCGCCACGAATAACGTCGTCGTCAGCTTCGAGCCCGCGTACAACGACGTGGTCATCGCCGTAGCGGTCGCGAATTTCATGCAGTCGCTCGTCCAGGGACAGCCGCGTCCCGTCGGGACCGCACGACAGGTCGCAGTAGGTCAGAATGTCAGCCACCAAGCTCATCTCCCTTGGGAACTGGGCAAACTCGTCGGAGAACCCGCGAAGCGCCGTCTCAGCGGCACCCGAACCGTGGTGTGCGACGAGACAGGCCAACCGGTGCTCGCCCAACTCTTCGAGGTGAAGTGCCCCATCGAGGTGATGGGCGCCGGTTGTGGCGAGCACCGGGGCGTAGCCAATATCGTGCAGCCAGGCGGCCGTCACCAGCACCGAGCGGTCGTCGGGATCGTCGAGCAGAACGTCGGCTAATTCAGAGGCGGTTGTCGCAACTGCACGTGAGTGCGCCAAGCGTCGTGGATTGTCCGCCAGCAGCGATGACGCGTAGTTTTCAGCCCACAGACGACGATCCATTACGGATGAGCCTAGGTGCCGTGCCCGCAGAACTCCCTGGGTGACCTAGCCCGTACAGACGAGGACCGAAGAATCTGGCACGATACTTGCGCGAAGCGACTCTGAACAATGGCGTTTCATCGACTTCGGTGAGTAAAGCGGGACTAGATCGAATCTGCCTTCATTGTCCGCTTGTGTACTTCGAATTCATATTTTCGGACATGACAAAGGCCTGAGGCACCCGACGGGAACCTTCGGCCCCCGTCGGGTGCCGCCTGGGCGGTACAGCGGCGAGGCGTGTGAGAACTTTCTTTACGTATTCGAGTACTCAATCCTCACCCGTTCGGTGTATCGAACTGGCGTTGCCCCGACTTCTGAGGTGAAGGTCCGCGCAAACTGAAACTTACTTTGTGGAGCCTTGGTGGCCAGTTCCGATTGTACAAGCACATCCAGAAGACTGCAGGGACCATCCTGCAGTCCTTCGAGCCCCTTGCTTGCTCGCTCAGGCGTCAATCTCCATCAAGTCTTTTTCATTCTCCGAGTTCAGCGATTCACTTCAGCTCGATGCCTCGACGATCCTGCACACGAGCGCATTCTCGCCTTTTCCTATGCTGTCGTGGGCCATACGGCGAACCTTGACGAGAGTCGTACGTAGCTCACGCAGGCTGCGAACCTTGTCGTCGATCTCGAGTATGTGCGTGTCAATGATGTCGAGGACAGTGGCGCATGGAGTTACCCCGGCCTGCTGGAGATCGAGAATGCGTTTGATCTCGTCCAGACTCAAGTCCAGCTCGCGTGCCTGATGGATGAACCGAAGCACATCGACATCGTTCGCGGCGTACGTGCGATAACCCGAGTCAGTGCGCGTGGCAGCAGGAATGAGCCCGCGCCGTTCGTAGAGACGGACGGCCCTTGGAGTGAGGCCCGACCGTTCGGCGACCTGGCTGACCGTGAGGGTGTTCATGTCCTCATCTTATCTCCTTGACTTTGACCCTGCGTCAAGGTTGTACGCTCACTTCGCCGACCACGAAAGCGAATCCAATGAGGTATGTGACGAGATGGATAAAGCGTAGCGAAAGGCTCTCCAAAGAGTCCGGCGCCAGTGCAGTTCGCTTCCCGCCGGGGGTTGACACCATGGCAAGAGTGACGACGAATGCTCCGGAGGCGGCTGGCTACTGGGCGGAGGACCTGCCGGACGGACATGCTCGATTCAGAGCCAGGATCGGCGGGCTGCACTGCTCACTGTGCACGGGCACGATCGAACGGGCGCTCGGCCAGCGAGTCGGGGTCGAGAAGGTGGCCGTCAGCCTGACGCACGAACAGGCGCTCGTTGACTATGACCCGTCTCTGGTCAGCGCCAACGATTTGGTCGACACGCTTCATGACATCGGCTATCGCATCTCTGACCCCCGCAAGCTCCGCTCGTACGAGCAGGAAGAGGCAGAGCTGGTCACAGAGGGGCGTCGGTTGTTCGTCGCCGTTGCGACCAGCCTGACCACGATTGCCCTTATCGTTGACCTGACCAACCGGGCTGCGTACGCCATCCCGGTGCTCGTGGGAGCGTTCCTGCTCGCCGCTTCGTGGTTGGTCCTCCGTGGCCAGGGACGACGTGTCGCCGTCGCGGGCACGGCTGGCGCGGCATTGTTCGCTGGAGCAGCGCTTGGCGTCAATGCCACAGGGCTCTCCCATGGAGCCACCCCCTACGTGGTGGGCGTGCTCGCCGTTGCCGTGGTCTTTGGGCTCGCCGTTCACATTCTCTTTACGGCTGTACAGTCGCTGCGACGGGGAATCTTGAACCAGCACGTCATGTTGGAAGCCGGTGCCTTCGCTGGCCTGGCTGGCGGCATCATCGGTCTGGCGCTCCGGCCAACCGGATACCCCACGGCAGCGTTCTTTGCCGTCTCGGTGCTGGTGGTCAACTATCACGTCTTTTCCGAGTGGCTGTCACTGCTAGTCAAGACCCGCAGTTCCCAGGCAGTACGCCACCTCCTCGACCTCCAGCCCGACACTGCACGGGTTCTCCGAGATGGGATGGAGACCGAAGTGCCCGTCGAGGGCGTCGCCCTCGGTGAGCTGGTCCGGGTACGACCGGGCGAACGGGTGCCCGTCGATGGGACGGTGATCGAAGGCCGCTCAGCAGTGGATCAGTCACTTGTTACCGGCGAACCCATCCCGGTGGACGTGGGTGTCGGGGACACCGTGATCGGAGGGTCGATCAACACCACCGGAACGCTTCTCCTCCAGGTGAGCGCTGTCGGCGAAACGAGCTTCCTGGCTCAGGTGGTGCGGTCGGTGGAGGATGCCCGTGCCCTCAAGCCCGGCATCTTGCACCTGGTGGACCGCATCCTTCGCGTCTACACGCCCGCTGTGCTGTCGATCTCGGTTCTCGCCCTCGTCGGTTGGCTGCTCGGCTCTTGGGCCGTTACAGGCACTGTTGACGTCCAGCGTGCCGTCTTTGCGGCGCTGTCCGTCCTGGTCATGGGGTACCCATGCGCTGCGGGCATCGCTGCCCCACTTTCCATCGTGCGAGGGGCAGGGGATGCAGCAGACCAGGGAATCATCATGCGCACCGGGGAAGCGTTCCAGGCGTTCGGACAAGTCCGCACCGTCGTGCTCGACAAGACCGGCACCCTCACTCAGGGACGCCCCGGCGTGCGCGAGGTGATAGCTCCTGACGGTACGGACTCCGCCGAGGTGCTGAGCCTCGCAGCAGCAGCAGAGACGGCTTCCGAGCATCCCCTTGGTCGGGCCATCGTGGAGGCCGCCCTGGAGCGAGGTCTTGAGATACCACGTGCCGACGAGTTCGAGTCAGTGACCGGCCAGGGCGTCGTCGCTCTCGTCGCCGGTCGCCGGATCGTGGTCGGTCGTCCCTCGCTCGTTGCCCACCAAAACGGCGCCGCCGTCCAGTTGTTTGAGCAGATGGAGGCAGCCGAGGAGACGGGGTCAACAGTGGTAGCGGTCTGCTCGGACAGTCGCCTACTCGGGGCTGTCGTCCTGGCCGACGAACTTCGACCCGATGCCGCTGAGGCAATCGCCTCCATGCGATACGCCGGGCTCGTGCCCGTGCTCGTGACGGGGGATAACCCGCGTGCCGCAGCGGCAATAGCTGCCCAGGCGGGCATCGAAGCCGTCCACGCCGCGATCCTTCCGGGCGACAAGGCGGCCATCATCCGGGACTTGCAGCGCTCGGGCAGGGTGGCCATGGTTGGCGACGGCATCAACGATGCGCCAGCTCTGATGCAGGCTGACGTAGGGCTGGCGATGGGGGGTGGTACTGACATTGCCATGGAGTCGGCCGACATTATCCTCGTCAACAATCGACTGACCTCGGTCATGATTGCTCGAGACATTTCTCGGCGCAGCTACCGCAAGACCCGCCAGAACGTCGCCCTGGCGTTCACCTTCAACGGCTTGGGCATCCCGGCTGCCGCAACAGGTCTCGTCCATCCCGTATGGGCGATGGCGGCCATGGCCGTCAGCGTCACATCTATCTTCGCCAACTCATTGTGGGGTCGCCCTGCCCTGCTGTTCCAAGCCGTGCTCAGCGTCGGGCGGGGTCAACCCGAGGAGGAGACGTCCGGAACTCCGGCAGCGACTTCCCTGCCGGTTGAGGCAGAGGCACTCTCTTCGTCAGACGGCTCCCAACATCCCGACAAGCGAGTGAGGCGATCGTCATGATAACCACGACCATTAAAGTCAAAGACATCCACTGCCGGAATTGTGAGAACACGATCCGAACCACACTCTCACGGCTGCCAGGAGTGGTTCACGTCGTGCCTTCTGCTGAGCGCAACGACGTGAAGGTGAGCTACGACGATGCCAAGATCACCGAAGCCGAGTTGTGTAAGAAGTTATCGGAAGTCGGCTATGAAGCGACCTCCTAGGACTCCCGACACTGATCCAGAGCCCGGACCAGTTTTGGAACCGGATGATGCGCCACACGAACCCACACCCACCCAGGGATGGCGGCGGCTACACAGCTCCGTTACCGGTGGTGCAGGACTGCTCGGCGGCGTCTCCTGCACCGTCTCCATGACTCTTGCTATGCTTGGACTTGTTGGCACCGCCGCAGTGCAGGCGGGGCACTCGGCGGGAGACATGGCTGGCATGACCGCCACCAGCGGGCCAGCGGTGCATTCGTCCGACCCCGTGTTGGCATTCTTCATCGATCACGGCCCCACCATTCTCATCGTCTCCGCAGTTCTTGTTGTCTTCTCCCTTGGAGTACGACGACGCTGGTTTGTTGTACCAGCGCTCGTCGTCGGGGCGCTCATGTACTGGGGCATGTACGCGCAGTCAAGCGTGACGGTGATGTACGTGGCAAGCGGCATCGGGATCCTGGTGTGGATCCTCCTCTTCGTCGCTGTCGGCAGTGCGCGCAGTATCCGTCTAGTTGACCTCACGGGTTGACGAGGGACGCCGACCGCAAACTATCGAAGCGAGTGGCTTTGCCTAACAGCGCCGACATCGTACTGACCGGCACACTGTTCTCATACGTGATACGACGATTCGAGGAAACGAAGAAGTACTCATCCGGAGTACCTGACGGATCGTAGGCGTAACTGAGTGACTTCGACGCGAGGCCCCAGGTCCAGGCTGCGTTGGCGAATGTCGATCCCGCGGCGGCCCTTGCAAACACGGAGAGGTTCGTGACGGCCCCGCGACCAGAACCGAGGTCGCCGTAGAGGTCAAGCACGAGTACGTGCACGTGATCGTGCGCGAGCTCACGTAAATGTTGGGCGACCGCGGGGATGCTCACCACGCAGCTGGCGCATCCAGTGACCACGAACCACACCATGGTCGTTCGTTTACCAAAATATGAGTCGAGGCTCACGGTTCGATCGGACGTTGTTGTGAAGGTGCCGGTTGGCGCGAGTCGGCCCACCGAGGCGTTCGGACGTGACGTCGCTGAAGCCGGATTGACACCGTTCGCCACGATGGAAAGAACCGGTACCAGTAGAACGGCGAGCACCAATCCGAGCACCGGCGCGCGGAACCAACGGTGCCGCAACAAAGACGATCGCACTGATTTCGGTTCACTCGTCACGCGAGCTTCGCCGCCTGTGAGAGGAGATTGGGCATCGTCGTCGACGGTGCGCCATTGACGTAGACGATCCGGCCTTGGCGGCTAAGTAAGTAGTAGATGTCGAGATAACTGTACGGATCGTAGTTTCGAGTGAGCGTGGACGACGACGTGGCAAAGGTCCAATCCGGATTGGAAAACTGGGTCCCGGCGAGCTGTCGACCAAATGCGGAAATGCTCGGACCCGACTGACCGAGGTCGCGGTACAGCTCAATCTCGACCACGTGCACGCCATCGACCCTCAGTCGTGTCACATTCTGAGCCATGGTTTGCGTGCCCGCCTGACACGACGAGCACCACG
>JAJYDR010000065.1 GCA_021777285.1 Actinomycetes bacterium | reverse complement strand
CTTGGCGGAGAGGGAGGGATTTGAACCCTCGGGCCCGCGTTAACAGGCCGCATTCTTAGCAGGAATGTGGTTTAAACCGAACTCACCCACCTCTCCAGGCCTCTCCATCTTACCGGGCCCGCCCGCCCGGCAACGTGCCGGCGCGAAACCGGCTCTAGGAGGCCAGCGCGCGCAACTCGGGCATGGAGAGGGCGATGGCGAAGAGCTCCTGGTCGCGGTCCCACGTGAGATGACTCGCGACGGTCTCTAGGGCCAGCCACTCGAGCTCGTCAACCTCGTCGTTGGGGGAGAACTCGCCCTGATCCACCTGCATCAAGTAGTACGCGACGATCTTCGGTCGACCCTTGCGGTGCGTGTAGTTGGTGGTGCCCACGAAGCGCACGATCGAGCAGTGCATGCCCGTCTCTTCGCGCACTTCGCGCAGGGCGGCCTCTTCGAAGGTCTCGCCGGGGTCGAGCTTGCCCTTGGGGAACGTCCAGTCACCCCGCGACTCGCGATAGATGCAGGCGATCTCGATGCGTCCCGCCACGTGCTCGCGCATCACGATGCCACCGGCCGCGCGAATCAGGTCCTGGGGAGCATCGCGCGGGACGATCAGCTCACCGCTCACGAGGTACACGCCTTTGACGCTACGTCGCCTCCGCGAGGAGCGCGGTCATGGGTGGAAGCGATCGCGAGAGCCACGTTCGTAGAGTAGTGAAAATGATCGTCGCCTCCCTCGCACTGGGTTGGCGTCTCAGCATCTTCTTCCTCTCCGGAGTGGCCGCCGGGATCTCGAACGGCGTCGCCGGTGGCGGCACCTTCATCACCTTCCCTACGCTGCTCGCGATGGGGGTGCCAGCACTCGCGGCCAACATGACGACCAGCGTGGGCATCGTGCCGAGCTTCGCGGGGGGCTTGCGAAACCTCCGGCGAGAGTACGAGGCCCAGCGCGAGCACGCGCGCACGTTAATCGGCCTGAGCATCGCCGGCACGCTGGTGGGATGCGCGGCCCTCCTCACGGGCGCGCCCACCACGTTCGAGGCTGTCGTGCCCTGGCTGATTGGCGCGGCCACGTTGCTCTTCGCCGCGGCTCCCTATCTCACGGCGCGCCTGGCCCACGTCGACCACCGCCACCCCATTCGCCGCGCCGGCCTCTACGTGGGCGTCACGCTGATCGCCGTCTACGGCGGCTACTTCGGCGCGGGACTCGGTATCATGCTGCTCGCGGTGACCGCCCTCACCCTGCCCCTGGAGATCCACGAGCTTCAGACGCTGCGCCGCCTGCTCTCCGTCGTGATCAGCGCAACGGCGGCTCTCGTCTTTATCGTGCGTGGCCACCTCGCCCTCGAGGCGCTCTATCCCCTCCTCGGGGGAACGCTGGTGGGCGGCTGGATCGGCGCGCTGCTCGTCGACCGGCTCTCGGCGACGTGGGTGCGCGCACTGGTCATTATCACGGGCCTGGTCACCACGGTGAAACTCCTGGTCCCAGGCTGAGGGCACAATTCCCGACTATTTCACTAGTCTTTAATTCATGTCGCGACTGTTCCGCTTCCCCAACCCTGTCAACGACGCCGCCGCGCGCACTGTGGCCCTGGGGGTCGTCACGATGTGCGTCGTGGCGCTGGCGACGAACTGGGCCTGGATCCTCGTGCCGCTCACCTATGGATTCCTCGCGCGCGTCGCCAGCGGACCCACGCTCTCTCCGCTCGGTCAGTTCGCGACGCGTGTCGCCGCGCCGCGCCTGCGCGCCTGGCACAAGAGCGTCGCCGGTCCGCCCAAGCGCTTCGCCCAGGGCATCGGAGCGGTGTTGACACTGGCGAGCACGATCACGTGGCTCAGCGTCTCCTGGTCAGTGGCGCGTTGGTTCCTCGTGCCGCTCGTCATCGCCGCGGGGCTCGAGGGCTTCGCGGGTTTCTGCCTGGGTTGCGCTGCCTTTGGCTGGCTGATCCGCTTCGGCCTGGTGCCCGAGGCCATCTGCGCCGAATGCGGCGACCTCTCAGCGCGCTACGCGGCGGCCGGCTACCCGGTCAAGGACAACTAGAACTCAAACCCGACGGGGCGCGTCGCGCCCGCGGTGATGATTTCGTAGTCTGTCGTAATGAAGCGTTCTCCTCGCGCGCTGGCCCTCGTGGCTGCGGTCGTGTCCCTCGGGGCCACCACCCTGCCCGCCCTCTCGGCTCGGGCCCTCGAACCACGCCTCGTCGTCGCGACGTCGTCACCGATCCCGCGCGGCGACGTCGTCGTGTCGGCACCCCTGCGCACGTCCTTCGACCTCGTGCTCGCGCGACGCGACAACACCGCACTCTCAAGCTTTCTCTCCGATCTCTACCGTGTCGGTTCACCGACCTATCACCACTTCCTCACCACCGCGCAGTTCGCCCAGCGCTTCGGCGCGAGCACCGCGTCGATCGATCGACTACGCACCTACTTCGCGCGCTTCGGCCTCAACGTCGGCGCGCCGAGCCGGGGAAGGGTGATCCTGCACGTCAGTGGAACAACACGCGACATCGCACGCGCCTTCGCGACGCCGGTTGTGACGGTGCGGCGTCGCGACGGCGTGCTCGCCGCTCAGTTCGCTCGAACTGCCACCTTGCCATCGAGCGTCGCGAGTCTCGTCACCGGCGTGGCCGGCCTCTCGACGGTCGCCCCGGCGAGCGCCCCGACGCTGCACGCGAACGCCAGCTCGCGCGTCACACCGGGCACGTGTCCCTCCGCCGGTAGCACGGCGACCAATTCACCCAACGCCCTGGGGGGCTACACGCTCCAGCAGCAGGCCCAGCTCTACGGGCTCGCCGACGCCTGGGCGCGCGGCGACACCGGGGCGGGCCAGACGATCGCCATCTACGAGCTCGGCGTTTATAACTCTGCCGACGTCACCGCCTACGCCTCGTGCTACTCGCTCTCGCCCTCGATCACGACGGTCAACGTCGACGGCGGCGGTTCGAGCGGCGGCGCCGACGAGGCCACGCTCGACGTCGAGGAGGTCGCCGGACTGGCGCCTGGCGCGACGATCACCGTCTACGCCGGGCCCAATTCGGGCAGCGGCCCAACCGACACCTACGCGCGTATCGCCGACGACAACACCGCCCAGATCGTGACCACCTCCTGGGGCACGTGCGAGGGAGACCCCTCGGGCAGCCCCTCGGCCGAGCAGGCCATCTTCGAGCAGATGGCCGCCCAGGGCCAGACGATGTTCGCCTCGGCCGGCGACTACGGATCCTCGGACTGCACGGGGATCACCACCAACGCGCTGGCGGTCGACGATCCGGCCAGTCAGCCCTTCGTCACCGGTGTGGGGGGCCTCACGGTCAGCTCCATCAACCCGCTCAGTGAGAAGGTGTGGAACAGCGGGTCCTCGAGCGGTGGCGCCGGCGGCGGCGGGGTCTCGTCCCTGTGGTCGCGCCCGTCCTGGCAGGTCGCGCCGGGAATATCGAGCGCCCAGACGATGCGCCTGGTGCCCGACCTGTCGGTGATGGCCGATCCCAACTCGGGCTTCATCGAGTACTACTCAGGCAGTTGGGGATCGATCGGGGGCACGTCGATCGGCTCGCCTCTCATGAGTGCGGTCGCCGCGGTCGGCGCGCAGTCCTGTGGCGTGAGTCGCCTGGGATTCCTCAACCCCACGCTCTACGCGATGGCGAGCACCGGCTTCAACGACGTGACCATCGGCTCGAATGACATCTTCGGCGTCGGAGGATATAGCGCGGGTCCGGGCTACGACATGGCCTCGGGTCTGGGCAGCCCGAACCCCGCGACGTTCCTTAGCGAACTGTGTCCGCCGACCGCGGCGACGATCAAGACCAACGCGGTCCTCTCGGCTACGCGCGCGGTCGTCGGCGGCACGGAGCCCACCTTGAACCTCACTCTCTCGAGCGCGAGCGGCCAACCGCTCGCCAACACGATGCTCTCGGTATCGGCCAGCGTGACCAATGGCTTCGCCCTGATCGACAACGACCAGGGTTCGCGGAGCAAGTCCGGCAACGCGAACTACGCAGTGACGACCGACGCGAACGGCAAGGTGAGTATCAGCGTCTTTGCGACGAGCCCCGGTCCGGTCACTCTCACGGTGGACTACCAGGGCGGAACGGTGTACTCGACGACTCTGCACTTCGTCAACGCCACAATCAGTTCGCGCCCTGGTGCGCCATCGATCTCGATCGCGCCCCTCGCGGGCGCACTGCGCCTTCACGTGAAGCCGCCAGCCTCGCGCACGAAGGTCACGTCGTATCAGTACTCACTCAACGGCGGTGCGACGTGGGTGACGTTCTCGGCGAGGACTCTTACCATCACCATCGCGCACCTCGCGCGTGCAAGAACCTATCGCGTCGTGGTGCGCGCGCTGTCCCCCGCGGGTGCCGGTCCGCTGTCCAAACCGACGTCAGCGACCACCAGATAGTGAGAATGCGCGAGATTGCCTAGGCCACGGCGTCGCGCACCACGTGGCGCGACGACCACCCCTAGAGTTAAGTGTGCGGTTTCTACGACGCGCGCGCGATCCGCAGCGAGGTAGCAAGTGTTAAAACGAGTGTTGGTCGCGGCAGTGCTGCTCGTCGGCGTCACGGTGCCGAGCGTGACCTCCCAAGCCTCCTCCACCTCGTCATCAACGACGACGACCACGACCACATCAACCACCACGACGTCGCCGCCGAGCGCGAGCGCGTCCAGTGCCCGCGCAGCGAGCCTGCCGCTCTATCAGTTCGTCAACAGCGGCAGCGGCCAGCTCCCCTGGAGCGCCCAGGCCCTGACCACGTCGATCAACAACTCGCGGATGCTCGGCGGACCGCACGCGATCTCCTCTCCCACCGAAGGCGTCGTCGCCTATCGCACCGCGAGCAACCATGTGGCCCTCTACAGCGAGAACGTTGCCGGCGCGACCCAGTGGAGCGACCTGAGCGCTGGCACCAACGCCGACGCCCCCGCGGCCGACCCCGTGCCGTTCTTCGACCCCTGGGGCAACGTTGACGTCCTCTACGTGACCGCGACCGGCAATCTCGAACTGCTCACCCCCAACGATCCCGTCAGCGCGCTGTGGCCGCACACGCACTCCGACCAGTCCTGGCGGCCGATCGTGGCGACGAGCCTCTCGTCCTTGATGGGCGTCAGCGTCGCCAACTCCGTCGCGGGCGTCGCCGTCTCGGGCACTAGCGCCGTGGTGGCGGTGCGAACCGTGACCAACGCCATCGTGACCATGACACTCACCTGGGTGCCGAGCGATCCGATGCCCGCGGCCTACTCGGCACCGATCAACCTGTCCGCCCTCACCCACACAGGTGCCGCGAGGAGCGACCCGGTGGTCGTCGACGCCGCCGTGCCAGCGATCGCCACCACGAACGCAGCCGGGCACCTCGAGCTTTACGCGCAAGGCCCGAGCAGCGGCGCCTGGAGCGCCCAGGACCTTACGCGGGCCACCAACAGCGTGCGCGTGAACGGCCCTCTGGCCACGACCTCGACCCCCTACAACCTCTACATCACGGCCCTCAGCCCCAACGGCAGCGTGATCCTCTATTCGACCCCGCTCATCACCCTGGGCGTGCCGACGACGACCACCACGACGGCGCCGTACACGGCGACCTCGACCTCGACCTCGACCTCGAGCGCTCTCACGCGCTCGGCCGCGGCCACCACGACCACCACCACCACGACCACCCTGCCCCCCTCGCCGTGGTCGGTCGTCAACGTGACGTCCGCGACGCCGGGCTCGCCCCCGCTGTCGGGTGCCCTCTTCGTCTCGGCCACCGCGACCCAGGTGGCGATCGCCGGCGCGGCGGCCAACTGGGGCGACCTGTTCGTCCTCTCGAGTCCCAACGGGTTCAACACCTGGTCCGACACTGACGTGTCGGTGACCGCGGGCAACGCCGCGCGCACCGTCGCGGCGTCGGTGACCGGTCTGGCCACGTCCACGGGAGTAGCGCTCTTCGCGGCCGGCATCAACTCGCCGCCACCCGAAGGCGTGGGCGTCTACGCGATCCCGAGCTCCAAGTGGACCCAGGCCGTCCTTGACGGCTGGCCGATCCTCAGTGAGACCGGCGGGCTCGGCACGATGGGCTCGCCGTGGGTGGGCTGGACGGGCAGCTCGAGCGTCGCCACCTCGCCGGACTATCTCATGGGTCAGTCCATCTACAACGGCCACAAGCGCGTGACCTGGTTGTCCTACTGGACGATCAGTGGACCGTTAAAGGGCGAGACGATCGCCGCGTCGACGTACTACACCCACGGCTTCAGCGCCGGGGCCTGGGTCGCGACCCAGATCGACCAGTACGCGGGACTCGGCGAGGGCCTCAAGCCTGACTGGGTGATCTTCGACCCCGAGGGATATCCCGACGCGCACTCGGGCCTCGACGCGCCGGGCGGAAGCTCCGCGGCGACGATGCGCCTCTACGCGACGTACTGGACCGCCATGCTCTCGGGTTGGGTCAAGGGCATCGCCTCGGTGGACCCCTCGCTCAAGGCCGGCGTGTACGCCACCCAGTCCGAGTACCGCAACTACAACCTGGTCAACCAGCCGATGCCGGTCTTCATCGCGCTGGCCTTCGGCGGCGGCGGGCCGGTCCCAGTTCCCGGGGCCAACGGAGCGAACGTGCGCGGCTTCATCGCCTTCAATGGCACCTGCACCCCCACCACCGTCCTCGCCACCCAGGAGCAGACCCTAGCGAGCCCGCCTTGGGGCGGCGAGTTCAACACCCTGCAGTTCAACGCTGGTGTCTACTGCCCGCCAGCGCCCTTCTAGTGTGACGACGTGGACGACGCCGAAGAGACCAGCAAACCTCACGACCTGCGCGACCGGCTGAAGGCGTTCGCCCAGCCCTTCGTCGACTCGCTCGACTCCAAATTGCGCGACCAGGTCGACGCGCGCGTCGACGCACGCGTTGAGGCCACGCTGTCGGCGCGACTCGCTGTGATCGAGCGGGCGATCGCCGACCTAGATCGCGCACTGAAGGAGCTCGAGGCCCGCCTAGGGTGACGGCGGCCGGCGGCGCAGTTCGCGGTCGCGCCGTATCGCCCAGCGCAGGGTGAGAACCACCAATATCGCGAGGGCCGCCACGAAGACGCCGAAGACCACGAAGAACACGAGGTCACGCTAGGACGTGTCACAGCGCGACGCAACAGTAGAGAGGTGACCTACGCACCCGCGATGACGATTTTCGATGTCCTGCGAGGTGACCCGTCGGCGCGTCCCGCCACCGACGAGAGAGCTCCCCTCGCGCTGCGAGCGCGCCTCGAGTCCGCGGTCGGTGCGCGTGAGGAGGTGATCGTGCGGGCGCCGCGCGGCGAGGGCGGCCTCGCTGCGAGCTCGGGTCGCGTGCGCGGGATCCTGGTGCACGAGCTGGTGCGCCTGGCCGCGGCCGGCTACGACTGGCGCAACCCGGCCGTCGACGCGCTGGCCGCGTGGCGCGCCAACGGACCTCGCGGCTTCGTCGAGGACTTGAAACGATTCGAGCCCGACGAGCGGGCCGCGCTGCGCGCCGACGTCGAGGCCCACGCCGTCGTGTTGCGGCGCACCCTGGGCAGCCTTCCCCCCAGCTGGATGCCGCGCAGCGCGCTGAGAAGTCGCGTGGCGCTCGCCAACGGGCGCCTGCTCCTCGTCGACGTGGTGGACCTGATGGCCGGCATCGTCGGGGCGCACGCGTCGGTCGCGCTGGTCGACGTGACGTCCTCACCGCTCGGCGCCGACGCCGAGGACCGCATCGCCTACCACGCCCTCGTGCAAACGCTGCGCACCTCGCGCGTGCCCCTGGCGAGCGCCCTCGTTTCGACGGCGACCGGCGACGTGCTCTCTCGCTTTGTGGACGACAACCTGCTCGAGCGGGCCATCGCCTACGTGCGCGGCTGCATCGAGGCCGCGTGAGCACGCTCACCAGCGTCACGTTGCACAGCACGAGCTGGCGCGCGCTGCTCGCCGATGCGCCCGGCGTCGCGCCCTCGCTCGATGACGAGCAGCGTCGCTCCTTCGCCGATCACTTTCGCGCCCTGGCGGGCACCGAGCACCGCCGCCTCGACGCGTGGAGCGTGGAGCGTTGCGATGCGCCGCGCGACTTTCACTGGAGCGCGATGAACGCGCGGCGCACACTCGGCAACGCCGCGCTGCGCCGCGTGGCGAGCGCGCACGCGCCGAGCGTCCTCGAGGCTGTCTCCGACGTCGTTAGCGACCGATTGCTCGCGGCGGCTGCGGGCTTCGCGCGACCAGGCTCGCTCGGTCAGTGGCTCGCGCGTCTCGACGACGCGGCGCGCGCGATCGTTGTCGCCGAGGCCGTGAACTGGGCCACGACGCTCGTCGAGCTGACCCACGACCTCGACGTCGCCTGGCGGCCCGCCGCGAGCGACGCCTACTACGCGGTGGCCGGCGCGCGGGTGACCCTGCGGGCTCAGCGCGAGTTCCTCATCGACGGTCCGACGCGCATCGTCGTGCGTGTGCGCGGCGGTTCTCCCGGTCGCAGCGCCGGCGCGGGGCTGCGCGCCGAGCTGGCCGTCGAGACCCTGGCCCACCCCCACGGCGACGCGCCGGGACGTTATGTGGGGGTCTGGCCCGAGGCGGGGCTCGCCCTGGCGGTCGAGGGCACTTTCGAGGACGTGCGCGCCGGGGCCCGCAATCTCCTGCGCGCGGCCCGTCGAACGGTGCCCGAAGTCCTGTCGTCAGCCGCCTAGGGGGCGCCCAGCCCGCCAGCCATTAGCGTGGTTCAGTCATGACTCTACGTTCCTCCCTGCGCAATATCGCCATCATCGCCCACGTCGACCACGGAAAGACGACGCTGGTTGACGCCATGCTGCGCCAAACCGGGTCCTTCACCGACCACGAGGAGCTCACCGAGCGCGTCATGGACTCCGGCGACCTCGAGCGCGAGAAGGGCATCACCATCCTCGCCAAGAACACCGCGGTGAAGTGGCGCGACCTCACGATCAACATCATCGACACCCCGGGGCACGCCGACTTCGGCGGCGAAGTCGAGCGCGGCCTGGCCATGGTCGACGCCGTCGTCTTGCTCGTTGACGCGGCCGAGGGGCCCCTGCCCCAGACCCGCTTCGTGCTCCGTAAGACCCTCGAGAAGCGCCTGCCCGTCGTTCTCCTGATCAACAAGGTCGACCGACCGGACGCGCGCGTCGCCGAGGTCGTCCACGAGGTCGAGAGCCTCTTCCTCGACCTCGACGCCGACGAGCACCAGATCGAGTTCCCCATCCTCTACGCCAGCGCGCGCCAGGGCTGGGCCTCCAAGGACCCCACCGACACGAGCGGCGACCTGACCCCCCTCTTTACGACGATCGCCGACTACGTGCCGGCACCCGAATACGAGGAGGGCCACGGCCTCCAGGCCCTGGTCTGCAACCTCGACGCCTCGCCCTACCTGGGACGTCTCGCGCTGTGTCGGGTCATCAACGGCACCCTCGAGCGCGGCCAGCGCGTCGCGTGGTGTCGCATCGACGGCACCATCCAGCACGCCAAGATCACCGAGCTGTTCATCACTGAGGCCCTCGAGCGCGTGCCGGCCCAGAGCGCCGGGCCCGGCGACATCGTCGCGGTGGCCGGATTCGACGACATCACGATCGGCGAGACCCTGGCCGATCCCGACAACCCCATCGCTCTCGAGCCCCTGCACGTTGACGAACCGAGCCTGTCGATGACCATCGGCATCAACACCTCGCCGCTCGCCGGCAGCGAGGGCAAGCTGCTGACCGCGCGCATGGTCAAGGACCGCCTGGACAAGGAGCTCGTCGGCAACGTCTCGCTGCGCGTGCTGCCCACCGAGCGTCCCGACGCCTGGGAAGTCCAGGGCCGCGGCGAGCTGCAACTCGCCGTGCTGATCGAGACAATGCGCCGCGAGGGCTTCGAGCTGACCATCGGCAAGCCCCAGGTCGTCACCAAGATTATCGACGGACACGTCCACGAGCCGGTCGAGCACGTCACAATCGACGCTCCCGAGGAGTTCGTCGGCTCGGTCACCACCCTGCTCGCCACGCGCAAGGGGACCCTGGTCGACATGGTGAACCACGGCACCGGCTGGGTGCGCCTCGAGTGGCGCATCCCGGCGCGGGGCCTGGTGGGAATCCGCACCGACTTCATGACCGAGACCCGCGGCGCGGGCATGATGCACTCGAACTTCGACGGCTACGCGCCCTGGTTCGGCGAGATTCGCAGCCGGCGCAACGGCGTGCTCGTCGCCGACCGGCGCGGCTACACGACCGGCAACGCGCTGATCGACTTGGAAGCGCGCGGCGTGCTCTTCGTCGGTCCCGGCGTCGAGGTCTACGAGGGGATGATCGTCGGTGAGAACGCGCGCAGCGACGAGATGAACGTGAACCCCACGAAGGAAAAGAAGCTCACCAACATGCGCGCCTCGGGCAGTGACAACTTCGAGAAGATCGCCCCGCCGACCATCTTCTCCCTCGAGCAGGCCCTCGAGTTCATCGCCGACGACGAGGCCGCCGAGGTCACGCCCAAGTCGGTCCGTCTGCGCAAGGTGGTCTTGGACCAGCCCTCGCGCGCGCGCCTCAGAAAGAAGGGCTAGGCCCCGCCGCTACAGTTCTACCCGGAGGGATGACAGAGCGGACGAATGTACCGGTCTTGAAAACCGGCGTGGGCTTGCCCACCGTGGGTTCGAATCCCACTCCCTCCGCTCAGCGAGTCGGCACCGTGAAAGCGGTGAGGTGTTGGTTCTCCTTGAGAACCTCGAGGTGGGTCCAGCTCTGGAGGGCCTCGACCCCTGGCACCGAGCGAACGCGATCGAGTTGGGCGACGACCTCGGCCTGGGAGCCGGCGAGCACCGTGCCGATCGCGTCCCAACGGCTCATGGTCCGACTGAGATAGCTCACCGAGGGAATCGCACCAATTTGGTCGACGACATCCGGTGCGCTCACGCGCACGCCGAACCCGCACATGTGCTGAAGGCCGACCATTCCGGGTGCGACGACGGTACTAATGCGCACAACCCCGCGTTCGATGAGTTGGTGTACCCGCGCACGAATCGCCGACGCCGAGTACTGCGTGCGCCGGGCGATGTCTGCGAAGCTGGCGCGTCCGTCGTCGGTGAGTATTGCCAGGATTTGGCGGTCGACGTCGTCGATGCGAGCCGGCGGCTTTACGCCGGGCGGCGCGTAGAGGTCCTTGATGCGCTCGGTGTAGACCGCCGTCTCCACGTGGGCCACACCCTCGAGGGCCCGCACCGATTGGACGAGGGCGCGAAGATCCTCACTCGATGCGGCGTGCACCTCGGCGATCAGCGCCGCGCGCCCGGCCACGATCGACACCAGTGGGAATTCATCGATGGCGGCGATCTGGCGGGCCACGTCGCGCGCCGAGCCGCGCACGTTGATCGACAGGTGAGCGTAGGCGGTGACCCCCTGGGCGCTCGGGTGCACGATTCCGATAACCCTGAGGCTGCCCGAGTCGATGAGACGCGCCACACGACTGCGCACGGCCGCTCGCGACAGGCCCGCCACCGCGGCAAGCTCCTCCATCGAGGCGCGACCGTTGCGGTTGAGCTCCTCGTAGATCAGGGTGTCCAGGTGATCCAGGCTCACGGTGCCACGAAATACACGGAATCGTCAGTGCGACGAGAACTTCGGAATCGAGAAACCACACTCAGCGCCGATATTTCAATCGATTCGTTCACTCACGTGATGATATCGGTTCATTTCATCGGTCCCCTTGCACCTGAGACGACGAAACGGTAGTTGCTGGCGCAGGCGCGACCTTGTAGTTTTCGCGCAAGCTTCGCGCTGACCGAGTTCGTGTGGGCCGGCGAGTGTGGAGCGACAAGGGGGAGTCCATGTCAAGCACGTCACCAACAAGCCGGGCGATCGAGAGTTACCACCTCGACTACGTCCCCGAGCACGAACGCCACGGCAAGGTCTGGCGACAGGGGCCCTTCTGGTTCCTCGGCAACTTCCAGCCCTTCACCGTCTCCATCGCGTTCCTTGGCCCGGTGGTCGGACTCAATGGTCTCTGGACGTCGATCGCGGGAATCGGCGGAATCCTCTTCGGCACTCTCTTCATGGCTGCCCACGCAGCCCAGGGCCCCCAGCTCGGCCTGCCCCAGATGATCCAGTCGCGCGCGCAGTTCGGCTATCGCGGAGTGATCATCCCGGTTCTGGCAACGACATTCACCTTCGTCGCTTTTAACGTGGTGGACGTTGTGATCATCAAGCAGGGATTGAACAACATCTTCGGCTGGAACGCGACGTCGATCGCCGTGTTGATCTCACTCGTGGCCGCGGTGCTTGCGATCTACGGTCACGACTGGATTCACAAAGTCTTCATCGCTCTGTTCTGGGTCTCCTTGCCGTTTTGGATCATCATGACCCTGGGAATCTTCAGCGGCCACGCCGGCGGGCACGGTCCCCTCGTCGGCGGGTTCAACGTGGCGGGCTTCTTCGCCACCTTCGCAGTGGCCGCGTCCTACAACATCACCTACGCCCCTTACGTCTCGGACTACTCGCGCTACCTGCCCAAGAGCACTTCGCGCGGCGGGATCATCACGGCCGTGTTTTTCGGTGCGGCCGGATCACCGATCTGGTTGATCCCGGTCGGTGCGTGGATGGCCACGCGACTCGGAGTGAGCGACGCGCTGAGCGGCATGTACGCCGCGGGCAACTCGACCATCTCGCACACCGGGACGGTTCTGGCCCTAGTCGCGGTGCTCGCCCTGGTTGCCACCATGGGCATCAACGCCTACAGCGGCATGCTCTCGGTGGTGACCATCATTGACTCGATCCGCCCGGTCA
>JAJYDR010000064.1 GCA_021777285.1 Actinomycetes bacterium | reverse complement strand
GTCTTGGAGTCCGGCGAGCAGCGCGTCGTGGGACGTGCCCCGCAGGTCGCCCACCCGCATGACGCAGGTCACGTGATCGCTCGTGCGTAGATACCACCACCGCTCGAGCCACCACGACGTGCCGCGTCGCACCGAGGCGGCGGTGAAGACGGCGTCGTCGTCACGGTCCCACCCGCCCGGCGCGGTGCCGTCGGCGGGGGTCACCAATACCGTCGACGCCCGTGCCCCGTCGCGACACACGTGGATCGAGACCCGTCGGTCGTGCCGGTCGGCCGAGGCGGCGGCGTCGATGTAGGCGGCCAGTCGGGCCGCGACCCGGTGGTCCTGGCCGTTGAGGTCGAGCCGACCCCGGTGCTGCAGGACGTACGCGTTGACGCCGTGCGCCTCGCGACTCTCGACGATCACCTGGTCCCCGACACGCGCCATCGTGAACCGTGACCACCGGCGACGTAGCGAGAAGCCGACCGCTGTGGCGACGCCACTGCCGAGCGTCTCGGCGCCGAGGGGCAGCGCGCCCGCGCCGAGCAGCAGCGCCAACACGACCTCGATCGCCGAGCGCGAACGCAACAGGCCGTCGCCCAGCGCGACGATCCCGAACACGACGAGCACCACCTGATGGCGGCGCACCCCAATCCAGCGGGCGGCGACGTCCGCGGGGCCCGGACCGAGCGGCTCACTCATCGAAGTGCCAGCCCACCACCGGTCCCCGGCCATCGCTGTAGTACGCGACGTGGCCGCCGCGACGCCGGGCCTGGCCGACAGGGGCCTTGGGCGGCTCGCCGCCCTGGGGCGGCATGGGTATCTCGCCGTCGCCCTCCCAGAGGTCGAACCCCAGGTCCTCGGGCCGTTCCGGTGCTGGCGGCAGGGGTGGCTCGGGTCCGATTGCCCGCGCCGCCGCACCGAGGGGTGACGACGGCAACGCCTGGACCGACTGGGTGAAGCGCTGGCGGAGTCCGGCAACATGCTGCATGGCGGACTGCTCCACGAGCGGGACAAGTCGCAAGAGCACGAACGGGCTGAACGTCGCCAGCACGATCGTGACGGCCCCGGTCACGACCGCCGTCACCGATCCGCCGCGCAGCTCGCCGAAGCCCACGCTGAGGGCGATCACGATCAGGACCTTGCTCAGCGCGACAGCGATGAAGGTCTCGAACAACCGCCACCCGACGCGCCGCAGCGCGGGGATCGTCACCAGGGGCACGACCACGGGTACGAGGACGACCAGCAGCGTCAACACGACCGCCCGCACCACGAGTTCGCACCACAGGAGCCACCCGCCGACCGCGACGGCGAGGGACACCAACAAGAGACCGAACCCCGGCGTGGACCCGGCGAGCGCCGCGACCTGGGCGCCGAGCACGGGCACGTGCCGCGCGACCGACGCCGACGCACCCGACGCCAGCTCGTCGGTCGCCGCCAGTATGTCCGTCGCGATGGGCCGAGCGATCACGACGGCGAGGACCGCAGCAGGCGCGACGCCGAGGTAGACGCGCCACAGCGAGCCGGGGTCGTTGCGCACCACCCCGTGCACCGTGGCAACGACGAGGCCGACGAGTAACAGCACCGGCGCCAGGGTGACGAGCGACGTGTACTCACCCGACGCCGCGTGCACCACGCTGGTCGGGTCCCCCGTCGAGTTCAGGACGTGGCCGGTGGTGCCGAGCACCCATGACACGCTCGCGAGCACCCACGAGGTCATCGCGTTGAAGAGGTCGCCGAGCGTGGCTTTGGCGACCGAGGTCGTCGAACAGCCCAGCGGCGAGAGGAGACAACCGATACCCATCAGTGCACCGACTGTCCGGCCTTGAAGAAGAAGTCCACCAGGTGCGGAGCCGCCCCGATCAACAACGCCGCGACGAGCGATGTCATCACCGCGCGCCGACCGGTCATCGACTGGTGCATGTTCTGGGTGTGGCTGCCGATCGCCCACAAGGCGGCACCGAGCAGCAAAGCGACGAGCGCGCCGATGAGGCTCCACGCGGCGAGACCGTCGGCGATCTGCATGAGCACGGCGCTGCCGGGCAGCGCCGTGAGTGATGGACTGAGTGAAACAGCGAGGATTCGCATCGAGGACCTTTCTGCCTGGGACTTCACAACGGTCGCTGTTCCCGCCCTCACAGCGAGTGTTTTATTTCCTCCTGTGGAAGACCCGGGTCGATGGGTGCCGTATTACACGGGGTACGTACCGTGGGCAATGAATTCGCGTTGCTTCGGCGACACGAATTCTGCGCCGTGAAGCACACGCGAAGAGCCGTTCGTCACCCGGACAAGCCTCGAACGAGGCAGGACTCTGGGACGGAACCGGGTATTGCCAGTAATTCCTGGTCATCTGGACGGTGAGCAAGTGCCGAGCTCGTTCAGTCGGCTAAGGCGACCCGGTGTGTTCGAAATTAGGACACATGCTGTTATGGCGAGGTCTGCGAGAATGAACCTGTGATCGTTCCCGCCTCTGTGAATCCCGTCGCCCACTGGGCGCCCGCCGCCGTGTACACCCTCGGCGTCGGGGTGCTCGTCGTCGGCGCGCTGCTCGGCTACCTGATCAATCGGTATCGCGACCACCGGTCGCTCGCCCAACGCCTCAACGCGCTGGGGGCACGCCTCGGAGTCGAGCCCCACGGCGACACCGGTCGGGTCGAGGCGGCGCTCGCCTACCTCGAAGAGGTCACCGGGACCGCCACCACCGCCGTGAGCGAGTCCAGTGCCGAGTCGACTCGGCTTCGACGATCCCTCGACTCGCTGCCCCTCGGGCTCGTGCTCTGTGACGAGGGTGGCGCGGTCGTCTACCGCAACAGCCTCGCTGAATCACTCATGACCAGCCGCTACGGCGAGGCGATCGCCGCCCAGGCGGTCACCGAGTGCCTGGCCGAGGGCTGGTCGAGCGGCGTTGCCGACCGAACGATCGAGATCTACGGACCGCCTCGACGCACGCTCAGCGTGCGAGCGTCGGTTATCGACGACGGCCGACGACCACTGGGCGTGCTCGCCGTCATCGAGGACTCCAGCGAGCGCCGACGGCTCGAGGACGTGCGTCGGGACTTCATCGCCAACGTGAGCCACGAGTTGAAGACGCCGATGGGGGCGCTCGGCCTCCTCGCGGAGACGCTCCAGTTCGAACCCGACGCGTCGATCGCCCGGCGCCTCGCCGAACGCATCAACACCGAGGCCTTTCGCGTCAACCGGATTATCGAGGACCTGCTCGACCTCTCACGGATCGAAGGCGAGGGCTCGCCGGTGCGCGAGCCGGTTCCTGTCGCGTTGTTCGTCTCTGAGGCGATGGAGCGGATCCGCACGTCGGCCGAGCAGCACGGGGTAACCATCGACTTCGTCGAACCCGCCGCGTCCATCGTCATCGTCGGTGACCGGCGCCAACTGGTCTCGGCCGTGCACGCGCTGCTCGAGAACGCAGTCGTCTATTCACCGGGCGGTGGACGCGTCACGATTACCGTGGAGCGCCACGAGGAGCGCCAGAGCGACGAAGGCGCCGTCGAAGCCCGCGTCGTTCGCATCGCCATCACCGACCAGGGCGTCGGCATCCCCGCGAAGGACCTCGAACGCATCTTCGAACGGTTCTATCGCGTCGACCCTGGTCGGGCCCGCGAGACCGGCGGCACGGGACTCGGGCTGAGTATTGTGCGCCACGTCGCGCAAAACCACGGCGGGACCGTCGTGGTGGAGTCGCGCGAGGGAGAGGGGTCGACCTTCACGCTTGAGCTCCCGGTGAACCAGTGACCGCGTCACACCAGCCCGTGGTTCGGGTGCTCCTCGTCGAGGACGAGGAGTCCTTCATCGACGCGCTGAGCGTCGGACTCGCCCGCGAGGGGTTCGACGTGACCGTCGCGCGTGACGGCGCCGAAGGGGCCGCGCGCTTCGCCGCTGGCGAGTTCGACATCGTGCTCTTGGACCTCATGCTGCCCAAGATGAGCGGGCTCGACCTCTGCCGCGAGATCCGCCTGAGCAGTGACGTCCCGATCATCATCGTAAGCGCGAAGGGCGAGGAGGTCGACATGGTCCTGCTCCTCGAGATCGGGGCCGACGACTACGTGACCAAGCCGTACCGGCTGCGCGAGCTCGTCGCACGGATGCGCGCGGTCCTGCGCCGACGTGAGCACCCGGTCGACCTCGACGGCGAGGAGGCCTCGATCCAGCGCGGTCCCGTGCGACTCGACATCGACGCCCGGCGCTGCTTCATCGGAACCGACGAGGTCAAGTTGCGCAAGAAGGAGTTCGCGCTGCTGCGCCTGCTCATGGAGAACCCGGGGCGCGTGCTGACCCGCGAGGTCCTCATCGACCGGGTGTGGGGCCACGACTACGTCGGCGATACCAAGACCCTCGACGTCCACATCAAGCGACTCCGTAGCCTGATAGAGACCGAACCCAAAGCGCCCCGCTACATCACCACCGTGCGCGGCGTCGGCTATCGGTTCGAGGTCACCCGCGACGAGGGCTGATCGTCGTCGAACCGAGGTAAGGCGCGAGCACCGACGGCAACTCGACCGACCCGTCGGACTGACGATACGTCTCGACGAGCGCGGCCCAGATCCTCGCCCACGCGAGCGCCGAGCCGTTCACCGTGTGCACCAGCGCGGTTGAGCCGTCCTCGCGGCGGTAACGGACGTTGGCGCGCCGGGCCTGATAGTCACGGAACCAACTCACCGACGAGACCTCCAGCCATCGGTCGACGCCAGGGCTGTAGACCTCGAGGTCGAACGTACGCGCCGAGGACGTCCCGAGGTCACCGGCGCACAGGTCGAGCACCCGGTAGGTCAGACCGAGTTCGCGCAGCAGCGACTCCGCGCGCGCGAGTATGTCGGCGTGCGCGTCGGCCGCCTGGTCGGGCGCGCAGTACGCGAAGAGCTCTACCTTGTCGAACTCGTGGACCCGCAGGAGCCCCCGGGTGTCTCGACCGGCCGCCCCGGCCTCGCGTCGGAAGCACGCGGTGAGCGCGGTCATGCGAATCGGGAGCTGGGACTCGTCGATGATTTCGCCGCGCAACATCGAGGTGAGTGGCACCTCGGCCGTCGGGATCGCCCACAGCCCGTCGCGCTCGATGGCGTACATGTCATCAGCCGATTTGGGCAGGTGACCCGTCGAGACCATGGTCTCGGTCAAGGCGAAGGTCGGGGGACGGATCTCCTCGTAGTCGGGCGTGTGCCGATCGAGCGCGAAGGCGCCCAGTGCCCGCACGAGCCGCGAACCCACGCCGCGGAAGAGCGGGAACATCGATCCGGCGAGCTTTGCCCCCGACTCGAGATCCAAGATGTCCAGTTGGGCGCCGATCTCCCAGTGCGGGACCCGTTGGTGCTCTTCGAACGTCGGGAACGGTGCCCCGTCGTCCATCGCGACCCACCACTGGCGCAGCACAACGTTGTCGTGCTCGTCCACACCGTCGGGCGCATCGGGGGCCGGCAGGTTCGGCAACTGCAGCAGCAGATCCCGCAGACGACCGGCCACCAACTCGACCGACGCTGACGCTTGACGCTCTTCATCGCCGAGGTCACGGCTGACAGCCGCCAACTCCTCGGCTCGGGCCAGGTCCTTCTGACGACGCGCCTCACCGACCTGGCGCGACAGCGACTTGATGTCAGCACGCAACCGCTCGGTCTCTTGGAGCAGCCGACGGTGCTCGGTGTCCAGGGCCGCCACGTCGTCGAGGGTCGACGGCGCCACCCCCCGACGGGCCAGGGCGTCCTTGACGACGTCAGGTTCACGACGCAGTTGAGCGAGATCGATCACGTCTTGAGCCTACCGAGGCACGATCGGTCGGCCACGATGACCTCGCCGTCCCAGTAGTTTCGTTGGTTGTGAGTCACGCCGTCGAGGTCACCGGGTTGCGCGTCGCGTTCGGCGGGCTCTACGCCGTCGACGGCGTGAGCCTCACCGTCGACTACGGCGAGGTCCTGGCCCTGCTCGGCCCGAATGGCGCCGGTAAGACCACGTTGGTCGAGACGCTCCTCGGATTCCGCGAACCCGACGACGGGACGGTGCGGATCCACGGCTTGGATCCTCGGCGCGCCCACGACGAGGTCGTCGTACGCACCGGAGCGCTCCTGCAGCGAGGTGGGGTCTGGTTCCCGATGACGCCCACGCAGGTCCTGGCCCTGACCGCGACCTACTACGACGCGCCACGCGACCACGAGGGCCTGCTCGACCTGCTCGATCTTCGCCGATGCGCCGCGACACCCTGGCGACGGCTCTCGGGTGGCGAACAGCAGCGCACGCTGCTCGCATTGGCCCTCATCGCCCGGCCCCGAGTCCTCGTGCTCGACGAGCCGACGACCGCCGTCGACCCTGAAGGTCGACAAGTGATCCGATCAATCATCGCCGCGGAGGCCGAACGCGGTTGTGCGATCTTGATCACGACCCACGAGTTGACCGAGGCCGAGCGCATGGCGAACCGCCTCGTGCTGATGCACCGCGGTGCCGTCGTCGCCGAGGGGACCCTCGACGAGTTGTCAGGCGAGCCCGAGCTCGTCATCGAGACGAGTGCCCCGGTCGACGCGGCGTCCCTCGCGCAACGACTCGGGTGCGTCGTCACCAACGAGTCGCCAACGCGGCTGCGCTGTCGCATCGCGTCCAGTCCCGAACGGGTGGCCCTGGTGAGCGCTCTGCTCGTCGAGCGGGGCGTCCAACTCGTCTCGCTGCGCACGCGCGCCTCGCTTGAGGAGCGCTACCTCGACCTCATCGCCGAGGAACGGAGTCTCCCGTGAGGGCGTGGTGGGCCCAGACCCGGGCCGAAGTACGCATGACGGTCCGCCGCGGCGAGACGCTGCTGCTCACGATCGCGATCCCGGTGCTCCTGCTCGTCTTCTTCTCGCTGGCCCGGGTGACCGCGAGTCCCACCGTGCACCGCGTCGACTTCATCGCTCCCGGGATCATCGCCCTCTCGGTGCTCTCGACCGCCATGGTGGCGCTCTCGATCGCGACCGGTTTCGAGCGTTCCTTTGGCGTGCTGCGCCGTCTCTACGTGACCCCCCTCGGGCGTCGTCGCCTGATCGGCGCGAAGATCGCCGGGGTGCTGGTCACCGAGGTGATCCAGGTCGCCGTCGTCGCAGTGGTCGCCGTGGGACTCGGCTGGCGCCCGCACGGTGGCGTCCACGGGGCCATGGCTGTCGTCCTCGTGATCCTGCTCGGCTCCATGGGACTCGCCGGCATCGGGCTCGGTCTCGCCGGGTGGCTTCGAGCCGAGGTGAACCTCGCCGCGAGCAACGGACTCTACCTCGTCCTACTGCTGCTCTCGGGCATCGTCGTACCGGTGACGTCGCTGCCGAGTCTCGTCGGACGAATCGCGGTGGCGCTCCCCTCGGGAGCCCTCGCGGAGGCGCTGCACCGGATCCTCGGACTCGGCCTCAACCCGACGGGCGGTGATTGGCTCTCACTCGTGCTCTGGGCGTGCGGCGCGCCACTGCTCGCCGCCCGGACCTTCCGCTTCGACTGATCCGACGCGCCCGAGAGTACGGCTAACTGTTGATCGCCGCGACGTCGCTCGCGAACTGCGCGGGAGTGATCTTGCCGATGACCACGTTGGCGACCTTCCCCTGGGCGTTCACGAAGACGGTGTCGGGGATGGCCTGCAGTTGGAACGAGGCGGCCACGGTGCTGTTCGGGTCGAACGCCACAGGGAAGGGAACAGCGTCGTGGTGCACGAAGGCGAGCGCGGCGCGGCGCTGGTCACTCGTGTCGATGCCGATCACCCGCACCGAGCCAGTCGAGTGGTCCGACAGGTAGGCGACCAGGTGTGGGAGTTCCGCACGACAGGGCGCGCAGTAGCTCGCCATGAAGACCATCACGGTGGGATGTCCCGTGGCGTACGGGGCTGTCACCGAGCTCCCCGAGAGCGTGGGCAACGTGAAGGTGCTCGCCTCGGTGCCGACCAGGGCGTTGGCCGACGAGCGACCACCGGTCAGGAGCGAGACCACGACAATCAGCGCGACCGCGACCGCCGTACCGATGCCCAACGAGACGAACATCATCGGCGAGGGGTGCCCCCGCCGCCACTTTTCAACGAGCTTTGACAAGGACATCCACCGCCATGAGTACAAAGAGGGCCGTCAGGTAGGTAATCGAGAAGTGGAACAAGCGCATGGCCTCCCCCGCGTCGGCGCGGTTGTGGACCGCGTGGCGGAAGAGGCGCATCGCGTAGAAGGTAAAGAACCCACCGAGCACCATCGACGAGACGGCGTAGATCCATCCCAAGTGGGCGACGGGTCCGATGAGCACCGTCAGCACCCACATGATGACGGTGTAGACCAGGATTTCAAGGGTCGTGCGGCGAAGCGACGCGACCACCGGCATCATCGGCACGTGGGCGGCGCTGTAGTCGTCCCGGTAGCGCACGGCCAATGCCCAGAAGTGCGGTGGTGTCCAGATGAAGACCACGAGGAACAGCAGCACCGGCGTCCACGAGAGGCTGCCCGTGACGGCGGCCCAACCCACGAGTACGGGCACCGCGCCCGCGGCGCCACCGATGACGATGTTCTGCTTGCTGCGACGTTTCAACCAGATCGTGTAGACGAACACGTAGAAGAGCATCGCCGCGACCGCGAGCCACGCCGCGAGCAGGTTCACCCAGACCGCGAGGACGGCGAAGGCGACCACCTCGAGTGCTACCGCGAAGACCGTCGCGGCGCGAGGGCTCATGACGCCGCGCACGAGGGGGCGGCGTTTGGTGCGTTCCATGATGGCGTCGATGTCGCGATCGATGACCATGTTGAACGCGTTGGCCCCGGCCGCTGCGAGCGTCCCACCGATCAGGGTGTCGACTACGAGCCAGAGCCCGGGTATGGCGTTGGCCGCGACGACCATCGTCGGAATCGTGGTCACCAGCAATAGTTCGATGATCCGCGGCTTGGTGAGTGCGAGGTAGCCCTTCAGCACGTCCGTGGTCGAAAAACCCTTCGACACCTCAATGGTCATGGGTGGCAGTCTAGAAGTGCCGCCTTACGTAGGCTGCGGGGGTGACCTCGACGCCCCGATTCCGTGTCCCGCCACCGAAGTTCCGCTGGTTCGCCTTCAGTTCGTTTCTCTCGATGATCGTGATCGTGCTCACCGGCGGCGCCGTTCGTCTGACCGGCTCGGGGCTCGGCTGTCCGGACTGGCCCACCTGTTACAGCCATCAGATCACCGGTTCGTGGTCGATACACCCCCTGATCGAATACACGAACCGGATCGTCACCATCGTCCTCGTGATCGTGACCGGCGTGACCTTCGTCGCGGCGTGGCTGCGCACCGAGCGACGACGTGACCTCATTGGTTTCTCCGGTCTCTTGGTGCTCGGTGTGGTCGCCGATGCCATCCTCGGCGCCTTCGTCGTCTACTCCAAGCTCAATCCGTGGCTGGTCTCGCTCCACATGATCCTGTCGCTCGCGATGGTCGTGGTCGGGGCCATCCTCTATCACCGCTCGAAGTACGTCTACGGTCCCGGCACGCGCGCGGACGTGCGCGACCCGCACTTCCGTCTCATCGCGCGCCTGCTCTGGATCCCGTTCGTCCTCGTCCTCTTCGCGGGCACCGCCACCACCGGCTCGGGCCCCCACGCCGGTGCGGCGCAGGGCCAGCTCGTGGCTCGGCGCCTGCCGTTCGCCTTCGCCGACGCCGCCTGGGTCCACTCGGTGCTCGCCGTGCTCTTCCTCGGATTGGTGAGTGGACTCGTTTTCGCGATCTGGCGTAGCGGCGTCCCCGACGCGCTGCGCCTGGGCGTGCGTCGACTCGTGATCATCGCGCTCATCCAGGCAGTCATCGGCTTTGTCCAGTACGTGACCCACGTTCCAGTCGTCCTCGTCGAGCTGCACATCGCCGGAGCGGTCTCGCTGTGCATAGGCGTTACTCAGTTTCACCTGCGCCAGACCGCGCGCGACCGAGTGCCAGGAACTAGAACGGTGGCGTGACTAGTCTGCGTCGCGCGTCGTTGCGAAGTAACCTCACGGACACGACGCTCGTGCTGCAAGACTGGGCACCTCGGATCTAGTTGGGAGGAACGAGCAAGCATGGCTTATCTCTGGTCGTTAGCGGCCCTGATACCGCTCAATAACTACGGGCACTACATCCACTGGGGCGTGATCAACATCTCGGTAGCGAACTTCATCGTCATCGTGTTGATGATCATCACCTTCGTCGCCGCGCTGTTCCTGCCGTTCCCCGGTCGCAGCCGCCGTAAGGAGAGCCGATGAGTACCACCGAGATCGATCGGCAGTGGACGACGCGCCTGCGCAAGCGCGCGACGGGCCACCTGCCCCCCGAGAAGCTGCTACCAGACACGCAGCCGGCCTACGTTTCCTCGTGGATCTACGTCTTCGGTGTAACGACACTCGCGGCGCTGATGATGGTCATCCTGTCTGGGATTATCCTGGCGATCCGCGGCCCGCAGTGGTGGCACTCGTCGTCGATCGGTCACTTCGTGAACTCGACGCACCTCTGGAGTGTTGAGATCTTCTTCTTCGCGATGATCGTGCACCTGTGGGGCAAGTTCTTCATGGCCGCCTGGCGTGGCGGACGGTCCCTGACCTGGGTAACCGGTGTCGTCACGTTCCTCGCGTCCGTCGGAACCGCCTTCACGGGGTATGTCTCGCAAACGAACTTCGACTCGCAGTGGATCTCCACCCAAGCCAAGGACGGCATCAACGCCACCGGCGCGGGGTCGATCTTCAACGTGTTGAACCTCGGACAGATGCTGATGTGGCACATCGTCTTGCTGCCGCTTGTCGCTGTGCTGCTGACGGCCATCCACGTGTTGATGGTACGGGTCAAGGGCGTCGTCCCCCCGTTTGAAGAGCAGAACGGAGCCGCCAAGTGAGCACGAAGCCATTTCGCCCCGACGTGGATGCGCCCGAGTACAAGGGCAAATATGTCCCCTACGACATCATCAAGGAAGGCACCATCGCGATCATCGTGGTGGGGCTGCTCGTGGTCCTGCTCGCCACGCTCTTCGGCTCGCCCGACGAACGCGCGATCACGGTCAAGGCGTGGTCGAACGCCGACCCGATCGACTTCGCCACCACCGCACTCGGCGAGCTGAACGGGTCAACCGTCACCGCCCAGTACGGGGCGCCGTACAACACCGCGGCACCGGGTCAGAACCTCGGTCCCCTGAGGCTCGCCCAGTTCGCTGGTGTGACGATTCCCGTCAACACGGTCCGAGACTTCGTCATCAACCCGCTCTCGAGCTTGCCTTACGACAAGTCGCTGAGCGCCGCACTCACCGAGTGGAAGGGTGCGAACGCCTCCCAACAGAAGTCGTGGGTGTCGAACTACACGGCGAGCGCGTCGAAGATGACCTGGAGCAACGGACAGATCGATGTACCGGCGACTAATGCCGGGCCGGTGCCGGAACTGATCAACAAGTTGACCTCGATGGCCCGATCGGGTGCACTCGACCAGGCCCTCGTGACGGGGGGCGGTTTCTACACGACGAACTACACCAAGCCGCTGTTGTTCGTCGCTGATGGGACCTACCTCGCCAACCTGGCCCAGAAGCAGCACCTCCTGGGAAGCCAGTGGGGGATGATGAACGAGACGGGGAGCTACCCGGGCCAGGCGTGGCTGTGGCTCTACACCTTCTGGTACCAGGTGCCGCCGTTCAACTCCAGCACCAACGCCGACGTGCAGGTCTCGGCGCTGATGGGGCTGCTCTCGATTCTGCTCCTACTGCTGCCCTTCATCCCGGGCCTGCGGTCCATCCCGCGCAAGGTGAAGGTCTACCGACTGATCTGGCGCGAGCACTACAGCGGCTAGCTATAGCGACCGTCTAGGACAAGACGCCGGGCAACTGGTCCCGGCGTCTTGTCGTCGTACGGGTCAGTCGCGGACGCTGGCGAGGTGGGCCAACACGACTGACGAGATAGTCGCCACCGCGTTCAGCTGTTCGGACGTGAGCAGGTCTACGAAGTTCTGGCGAACCGTCGCCACGTGTCCGGGCGCCGCGGCGTCGAGCGCGCGGCGACCCGCGTCGGTCAAGACCACGTAGGCGCCGCGCTGATCGGTGGGGCATCGTTGCTTCTCAACGAGACCGCGCTGGCGCATGCGGGCCACGTGGTGTGACGCCCGGCTCTTCTCCCACCCGAGCTCGTCACTCAACTCGACCACGCGGCACCGAACGTCCTCGTGGTCCGACAACGTGGTCAGCACGAGGTAGTCCGGGTACGAGAGACCGTCGGCTGCGAGCGCGCGGCCAAGCGTCGCGCTCAGCTGCAGGTTCATCAGCGCCAGGCCCTTCCACGCCGCAAGCTCGTCGGCACCGAGCCAGGTGATCTCACTCATGGCTTCAGTCTACCAACTTTGTTGATATGTCACCTACTCACCATTACACTGGGGTCACCTCGACCGTTGGGAGACAGCATGGCCCCCCTGCCCGCCGCGTTCATAGGACACGGCACCCCTATGAACACCCTGGAGCACAATCACTTCACCGACGCGTGGGCGACGTTCGGCCTGCTCAGTGACCGCCCTCGGGCGGTGCTCGCGATCTCCGCGCACTGGTACATCGACACCGCGGCGGTGACCTCGATGGCGAACCCGCCGGTGATCCACGACTTCTACGGCTTTCCCCAGCAGCTGTTCGATTTCGACTACCCGGCGCCTGGGGCGCCCGACGTGGCCGAACAGGTCTCCGAGATCGTCAAGCCCGTCTCGGTCGCCCTTGACGATCGGACCTGGGGCATCGACCACGGCACGTGGTCGGTACTGGCCCACGTCTTTCCCGCGGCGGACGTCCCCGTCGTGCAGCTCTCGATCGACGGGACTAAATCGCTTGACTACCACATCGACCTCGGTCGGCGCCTC
>JAJYDR010000181.1 GCA_021777285.1 Actinomycetes bacterium | reverse complement strand
TGGTCGCAGTCGGCGGAAACACCAATGAGATGATCCCTCTCTTCGCGATTGGTGTTTTCACCGGTTTCACGCTCTCCCAATCCGGACTGGTCGTCCACTGGTGGCGCACGCGGCCAGATCGCTGGCGCTATCTGGCCGTCGTGAACGGATTCGGCGCAGTGGTGACGGCGCTCACCACGGTGGTGTTCCTCGTCTCGAAGTTCCAACAGGGCGCGTGGATTGTGATGATCATGGTCCCCGCCTTCGTCCTTCTCTTCGTGCGGATCCGCGCCTACTACCAACGTGCGGCGTTGGAATTAGGTATTGGGAGCGTGCCGGACAAGCCCATCGGCAGACAAGCGCTCGTCATTGTCCCCGTGAGCAATATCTCCCAACTGACTCGGTTCGCGATTTCCGAGGCGCTCTCATTCAGCGCCGACGTCATCGCAGTCTCCGTCGCGACTGAACAAGTCGACGGTGAACCTGGGTACATTGACGAACTCGAGCGAGCGTGGTCGCAGTGGAATCCCGGGCCACCGCTTGTGGTCCTGCGCACGGAATTCTCGTCGCTGGTCGATCCGATCGTGGCGTTCATCGACAAGGAACGCGCGAAGGGAGACCGACAAATTGTCGTGCTAATTCCAATCGTCGTCCCAGACCTCTGGCGTTACCGTCTCCTTCACAACCAGCTTGACTTGGTGCTCAGCGCAGCGCTCCACAAGCGTGCCGACGTGGTTGTCGCCCGAGTTCAATTGCCGTTGCAGGTCCCGTCCCGACCAATCGGATTGCGGAGCGTTCACCAAAGGCAGGCAATCGACAAACCGCGCAAGAAACGGTCTCCTCGCTAGGTCACGTGGAGGTCCGTCAACGTCTGAGATCCCCTGACGTAGTTTCGGTTCCCGTCGACAAACGCCGTTGGTGAAGGCGCGAGGCAAACGAAGTCCTCCTCAGTCTGTCAAACTGACAGTGATTCGCGGAGGGCACGGCAAATACAACTTGCGGAGGACATATTTGTCGCGGCGCGTATTTTGGACTGATGACTAGCGATCCCCCGGCTCGATCGAACCGATCACAAGTCGGACGCGTCGTGGCCGTCATCGTCATGGGGATCGCGCTGTACATCGTGTTACCCGCGATGGTACGCGTTGTCTCATCGTGGCCCCGCCTCTTTACGCTTGAACCCTGGTGGTTACTGCTCGCGCTGACCGCCGAAACGGCGAGCTTTCTTTGTTCGATGGCGCTACTTCGTCTCATCCTTCGAACCACGAGCTGGTTCCCAGTGATCACGTCGACACTCGCCGGCAACGCCGTGACCAACACGTTGCCGGGCGGGGACGCGGTCGGCGCAAGTGTCCAGTTCCGCATGCTCGCCACAGCGGGTATCGATTCAGTCCAAGCGGCTAGCAGTCTCGCGATCACGTCGATCATCGGTATCGCCGGCCTGCTATCGCTACCAATCTTCGCACTGCCGGTCGTTTTCGGAGGTGTTTCGACTAGTCCCGGACTGGTCCGTGCCGGCGAGCTCGGCATCATCGGTTTCATTCTCATCATGGTGCTCGGCGTAGTGCTGCTAACCACCAATCGCACCCTGATCCTTACCGGCCGCGCGGCCCAATGGCTCTTGAACAAGATCCCGCGACGCCAGCCCACTACCAACCTGCCCGACCGGCTCGTCACCGAACGCGATCTCGTGCGCAACGACCTCGGCCAGAACTGGTGGAAGGCGGTGCTGCTAGTCGCTGGCCGAATCGGGTTGGACTACTTCAGCCTTTTGGCAGCGCTGCGCGCGACCGGAGCGCTGCCGAACCCACCACTCGTTCTGCTTGCCTACGCCGCGACCGCGGTGATCGCCCTGCTCCCGCTCACGCCCGGCGGACTCGGCATCGTCGAGGCGAGCCTGAGTGGACTCCTTGTCCTCGCCAACGTCCCCGGCGCTAGCGCAGTCGTGGCAACCCTCGCCTTTCGAGTCGGCTCGTATTGGTTACCGACTATCGCGGGTGGCGTCAGCTGGATACTCTTTCGTCGCCGCTACGGACCGTTGAAGGTTGACGAGCGGCCTTCCTGAGTGATCACGACAATCGTTGTAACAGCAACGTTTCGAAGTCGCTTGGTGTCTTCGACCACGTTTATCCGTAAAGACACGGGTCTGGACTGGCTCGAACACGTAGTCCCTTCGCCGAGGGCCGTGGTGTGGTTGCCCACCGATATTCCCTATACGTTGTCGCTGGACCTTGAAGCACAACGCCGCGGGCCGATTCAGTGCGCATAGACACCGGAGCATCTGTTCGCGAGACGAAGCGTCACGAAGCGTCTACCGCTGATACGGCCGTACTGCCTTGGGACGCGTCAATCTCACTTCACGAAACCTCGAGGATGATCGAGGGTACCCGATCACTCGTTATTTTTGGTTCATGAGAGTTCTTTTCGACGTCGACGCCGCGGACGTGACGGACCGCACCTCGAATGACTCGCCGTGATGACCGACCACCCGCCACCCCATCCAACGCATTGGACCCTGCGGGCGAAATTGCTCGGCGTGCTCGCCACTCTCGTTCTCGTTGGAATCCTCGTCGAGTCGACGCAGCCGGGGACATC
>JAJYDR010000063.1 GCA_021777285.1 Actinomycetes bacterium | reverse complement strand
GAGGGAGTTGGCGCGCGTCAGGGCCTCGAAGAGCACCGCGACGGCGGCCGGGGTGTCGAGGTCGTCCTCCATCGCCGCCGCGACGACGTCGTAGAGCGCGCGGCCCTCGTCACTCCACTCGACGCTCGACGAACGCTCCAGGGTCGCCCCGGCGAGGGGCGCCAGGTTGAAGCGACGAGCAAGACCGTCGAGGCGCGCGAGGGCCCGCTCGGCGTCCTTAATCGTCGCGGGCGAGACCTCGATGGGGCTGCGGTAGTGCGAGCGCAGCACGAGGAGCCGGTAGGCGCGCGGGTCAGTCTGGTTGAGCAGGTCGGTCAGCGAGGTGAAGTTGCCGAGGGACTTACTCATCTTCTCCTCGCCGACCATCACCCAGCCGTGGTGGACCCAGTGACGCGCGAAGTGACGCCCGAGCGCAACCGCCTGGGCACGCTCGTTCTCGTGGTGGGGGAACTTGAGGTCGAGCCCGCCACCGTGGATGTCAAAGCCGTCCCCGAGCAGCCCGAGGGACATCACCACGCACTCGGTGTGCCAGCCGGGACGGCCCGACCCGAAGGGTGAAGACCAGCTCGGCTCGCCGAACTTCGCGTTCTTCCAGAGCGCGAAGTCAAGCGGCGAGCGTTTGAGCGGGTTCGCCTCGATGCGCGCGCCGCTACGCAGGCTCTCAAGGGACTGGCCGGCGAGCAGGCCGTAGTCAGCGACCGTGCTCACGTCGAAGTAGACGCCGTCGTCGAGTTCGTAGGCGACGTCACGCTCGAGGAGTTCCTCGATCAGTTCGACCATCGACTCGACGTAGGCGGTCGCGTGGGGCGTGGCGTCGGGCCGGGCGACCCCGAGAGCGTCCAGGGCGGCCCACCAGGCGGCCTCGTAGGTCTCGGTGAGCTCCTCCTCGGCGACGTGCTCGGCGTCGGCGCGCGCGATGATCTTGTCGTCGATGTCGGTGATGTTGGAGACGAAGCGGACCTCGAGGCCGGAGAAGACGAACCAGCGCCGCAGCACGTCCCAGACGAGCGCGTGGCGTCCGTGGCCGAGGTGGGGCAGGTCATAGACCGTGGGCCCGCAGAGGTAGATCGAGACCCGGCCAGGCTCGCGCAACTCGAGTGGCGCCACGGTGGCGCGAGCGGAATCGAACAGGCTAAACACTGCTCTAAACTACGCCAACAATGTCCAACGCCCGTCAACTTCCGTCCGTCCCCGAGCGCCCGAGCGTCGACGGACTCGAAGCCGCCTGGCTGGCGCGCTGGGAGGACGAGGGCGTCTACCGCTTTAACCGCAACGCCACGCGCGAGACCGTCTTCTCAATCGACACCCCCCCGCCCACGGTCTCGGGTTCCTTGCACATCGGTCACGTCTTCAGCTACACCCACACCGACCTCCTGGCGCGCTTTTGGCGCATGCGGGGCCGCGACGTCTTCTACCCGATGGGCTGGGACGACAACGGACTGCCGACCGAGCGGCGCGTCGAGAACTACTTCGGCGTGCGCTGTGACCCGAGCCTGCCCTACGACCCCGACTTCAGCGTCCCCGAGCCGGTCGCCGGCAAGGCCACCGAGAAGCGCTCGATCAGTCGACGCAACTTCGTCGAGCTCTGCCAGCACCTGACCACGACCGACGAGGAGGTCTTCAAGAACCTCTGGCGCCACCTCGGGGTCTCGATCGACTGGAGTCTCGAGTACGCGACGATCTCGCCGTCCACCCAGGCCATCTCCCAGCGGGGCTTCCTCGAGATGCTCCAGCGCGGCGAGGTCTACTCGAGCGTCGCGCCGACCCTCTGGGACGTCGACTTTCGAACCGCCGTCTCCCAGGCCGAGCTCGAGGACCGCGAGCGCCCCGGCTCGTATCACCACGTCGCCTTCGATCTCGAGGGTGGCGCCACGATCGAGATCGAGACCACCCGGCCCGAGCTGATCGCGAGCTGCGTCGCGATCGTGACCCACCCCGACGATGAGCGCTACCGCCACCTCGTCGGCACGACGGCGATCACCCCGCTCTTCAGTGTCCCCGTGCCGATCGTCGCCCACGAGCTCGCCGACCCCGAGAAGGGGACGGGTGCGGCGATGGTCTGCACCTTCGGCGACCTGACAGACGTCACGTGGTGGCGCGAGCTCGAGCTCGCGACGCGCGCGCTGATCGGGCGCGACGGCCGGTTCCTGCCGGCGGACTTTTCGAGCGAGGACTTCCCCTCACTCGACCCCGAGACGGCCCAGGCCCGTTACGACGAGCTCGCGGGCAAGACCGTCAACCAGGTGCGCGCGAGCGTCGTTGACGCGCTGCGTGAGACCGGTGCGCTACTCGGCGAGCCCCGCGCGATCACCCACCCCGTCAAGTTCTACGAGAAGGGCGAGCGGCCCCTCGAGATCGTAACCTCGCGCCAGTGGTTCGTTTCCACCCTCGAGCACCGCGCGGCCCTGCTCGCGCGCGGCGAGGAGCTGACCTGGCACCCCGACTACATGAAGCACCGCTACGCCAGCTGGGTGGAGGGCCTCAACGTCGACTGGAACATCTCGCGCCAGCGATTCTTCGGGGTGCCCTTTCCCGTCTGGTACCCGCTCGACGCGAACGGCGTCGTCGACTACGACCACCCGATCACCCCGAGCATCGCCGAGCTGCCGATCGACCCCTCCTCGGACACCCCACCGGGCTTTTCCGCGGACCAGCGCGACCAGGCGAACGGCTTCGTCGGCGACCCCGACGTCATGGACACCTGGGCGACGAGCTCGCTCTCGCCCCAGATTGCGGGCCAGTGGGGCACCGACCTCTTCGATCGGGTCTTTCCGATGGACCTGCGCCCCCAGGGTCACGACATCATCCGCACCTGGCTCTTCTCGACGGTGGTGCGCAGTCACTTCCAGCACCACTGCCTGCCCTGGAGCCACGCGGCGATCTCGGGGTGGATCCTCGACCCGGACCGCAAGAAGATGAGCAAGTCCGTTGGCAACGTCGTGACCCCGATGCCCTTGCTCGAAGCCCACGGCGCCGACGCACTGCGCTACTGGGCGGCCAATGGTCGCCCCGGCGCGGATACGGCCATCGACGAGGCCCAGATGAAGATCGGGCGGCGCCTCGCGGTGAAGGTGCTCAACGTCACCAAGTTCGTCCTCGGACGCCTCGAGGGGACGACCTCGACGAACGAGGTGGTCGAGCCCCTCGACCGGGACCTACTCAGCCAGCTCACCCAGCTCGTCGCCGAGGTGACGGCCTCCTTCGAGTCCTACGACGCCGCGCGCGCCCTCGAGCGCACGGAGTCCTTCTTCTGGGCCTTCTGTGACGACTACGTCGAGCTCGTGAAGCTCCGCGCCTACGGCGATCCCGATCTTGCCGCCACCCGTTCGGCGCGCGCCGCACTGGAGGCAGCCCTCTCGACACTCACGCGCCTGCTCGCCCCGTTCATCCCCTTTGCGACCGAGGAGGCCTGGCGCTGGTGGCACGAGGGTTCCGTGCACGCCGCGCCCTGGCCGAGCGCATTTGAGTTCACTCACGAGCCGCTCGACGAGCCCGGCTCGATCGTGACCCCGGTCGCGGCGGTCCTCGAGGCGATCCGCCGGGCCAAGTCCACGGCCAAGGTCTCCCAACGTGCCGCGGTCGCCACGGTCGCGATCACCGCGCCGTCAGCCACCATCGCCGCGATCGCCGCGGCGAGTTGGGACCTCGCGGCCGCGGGATCGGTCGCCGCCTTCACCTACCGAGAGGGTGACGAACTCGAGGTCGAGGTCGAGCTCGCCGCTGAGTGATCCGCGCACGACGAACTGATCCTAGGGTCCTCCGTGACGAGGTCGCTGGCACCCGTGGATCCGTAGCGCTTCCTCATATCGTAATTAGTATGTCGAAAGTCTCGTTACTTTGATGTTAGATTATCCGTATATTGTATGCTCTAACTATCGTATATTGTATGTCACATCCGGAACCGTAGATGAAGACGTATCGACCACGGCTGGTTGACGACGAGTTACGTGATGGACTCGCCGCTCTGGGCGCTTGCGCCATAGAAGGTGCCCGCGCCTGTGGGAAAACGGCTACCGCCCGGCAGATGGCCGCTGACGAGATTCTGCTCGACGTTGATCGTGAGGCGAGGGCGCTAGCCCAGGTCGATCCGAGGCTCCTCCTCCAGGCACACACGAAGACTCCCCTGCTCATCGACGAGTGGCAGCTGGAGCCAGATCTGTGGAATGTGGTGCGACGAGCGATCGACGACCGGGGTGAACGAGGCCAGTTCATCCTGACCGGATCAGCCTCGCTACCACGAGATGATGCTCGACACGCGGGATCGGGTCGAATCGCACCGATCCTCATGCGACCGATGTCCCTCTTCGAGCAGGGGTGGTCCTCGGGGGTCGTCTCGCTCGGATCGCTACTTTCGGGAACACAAGATCTCGAGTCCGGGCACTGCGAACTGGCGCTGCTCGACTACGTGCATCGAATTGTCATCGGTGGCTGGCCGGGCCTCCTCGACGCGACCGTCGCCGACGCGCGGCACTTTCTCGAGAGCTACCTCAGCACCGTGGTTCATCACGACATGAGCGCGGTCTCCGAAGTCCGCCACGATCCCCGTCGAGTGCGACGTTTCCTGCTGGCGTACGCGCAGCTCAGCGCACATCCCGTACCGTTGAGCAGCGTCATCGCGCGTGCCGCCGACACCGATGACGAGAACCCCGCGCCCGGACGCCTCGCGGCCGCGGCCTACGCTGACGTACTGCGTCGGATGTGGATCATTGACGATGTCGAAGCGTGGAACGTATCGCTGCGGTCGAAGGCTCGGCTGGGTAAGACTGAGAAGCGCCATCTCGTGGATCCCTCGCTGGCCGCATCGTTGATGGGGTGTGACCCAACGCGGCTCGTGGCCGATCTGAGCACCCTGGGCTTTCTTTTCGAGTCCCTCGTCACCCGTGATGTGCGCGTCTACGCCAACGCCAGTCGAGCGTCTGTCTATCACTACCGTGAACACGAAGGTCAACTCGAGGTTGATCTGATCGTTGAGGGGCTCGATGATGGCAGTTGGATTGGCATCGAGGTAAGACTCGGTTCACAGCAGATCGATGAGGCTGCTGCGAGCCTGCTCAAAGTCAGCGAGACCCGTCTCGGAACGCCGGCGTCCGCCCTGCTGGTGGTCACGGCAACTGACTACGCGTACCGTCGCCCAGACGGTGTGTACGTGGTGCCACTCGGGATGCTCGGACCATGACGGGTCGACATCTCGATGTGAGAGCGACAGGACCTGACGCTGTCACGATCACCGAGTATCACTGAGCGGCGTTGCGATGGGAACCACCAGTGCACCGATACACCCGGGCGAAGTCCTGCTGTTAGACCTCCTCGAGCCACTCGGCGTTACGCAGCATCGCCTCGCGGTCTCGATCGGGATCCCACCCCGTCGGATCAACGAGATTGTCCACGGCAAACGTCGAATCAGTGCGGATACCGCCTTGCGGCTCGCGCGGTTCTTTGCCACGAGCGAGCGGTTCTGGATCAACCTCCAAGCCCGATATGTCCTCGAGCTCGAGCGTGACCATCTTGGTTCATCGCTCGACGCCATCACGACACTCGTATCGGCGCGACCTCGACGACCCGGCGTCTCGCAAGCTGCGAGCGAACGTGAGACGTCCACCCGCACTGTTCGCGCAACGAGTGCCAGGCTGTACCGAAGCCCGAAAGCGAACTGTTGAGCCGCGGATCTTCTTGCGCGCCTAACGACGTGCGCCGTCGCGTGCGTCGAGCACCGCGACGCCAGTCTCGGTGACCTCATAGATCGCCAGTTGGCTGTACCGTCGGGCGAAGCCCAACGCGAGCGACCGGTCGGCGACGACGTAGCCCACTTCGTCGGGGTGCATCCCGCGCGGGTCGCTCGCGCGCGTGAGCGTCACCGCGATCCCGAACCCGGCGAGCCGGGCCGCGAAGTCGGCCCGGTCCGCCTCGTTCAGCACGCGAGAACGCACCACCGAGCCGGGGTTGTCACTCGTGACGACGAAGAAGGGCCCGACGGAGTCTGCGTAAACGCGGGCGTCGAACTCGCCCTCACCCGAGATGACGACGAGCTCGGTCGGTGGCACGCGATAGACGTCGAGCCAGGTCTCGAGGGGTGGTCGCGGCGCCGTCACCGACTCGGCGAAGGCGATTGCGGCGCGCGTCGTCGCCGAGGTGCGCGGACTCGCCGTGAGGTCAAAGGCGTGCTGGGTGAGGGGCAGCTCCACGTAGTAGATCGGTGCCGGGCAACGCGTGCGAAACGTGGCAACGAAGTTGCGCGCCACCTGGACGTCCACCAGCGTGTCGGTGACCCCCTGGACGACGAAGAATGGTGGTGCTCCGGCGTGAAGCCGGTGCAGGGGGCTCAGTGACTGATAGAGGGCCTCGTTGCCCGTAAAGGGCATCTGGACGACCCGGTGCTCGAGCAGGCGGCGAAGCCCCAGCCCGAGGCCCCGCCAGTGGTCCTCGTCCCCGGTCATCTCGAGCACGCCGTAGAAGGAGAGACAGCCGCGCACCGAGAGGTCCAGGTCACGCGTGTCCGGGGTGCGCCAGGTCGCGTCGTCACCGGCGAGTGCGGCGAGGGCGGCCAGGTGTCCCCCGGCCGACCCACCCGCGACGACGACCCGGTCGGGGTCCCCGCCGTAGGCGGCGACCCCGCGCTTCACCCAGGCGAGGGTGCGCAGCACGTCCTCGATCTGGGCCGGCCACGGGTCACGCGGGGCGAGGCGGTAGTTCGCCGCCACCACGATCCAGCCGCGCGCGGCGAACTCGTGGAGCATCGGGCGACCCTGCTCGCGCTTGTCGCCGAAGGTCCAGGCCCCACCGTGCAGGTAGAAGATGACCGGGGCCCCCGCGAGGTCCTCGCGCGTGCGCCAGACGTCGAGGCGGTGTCGCGGCTCGGGGCCGTAGGGGACGTTCTTCGTGACGATGAGACCCCGGGGGTGCACGGGCAGCTTCAGGGCCGTGCGCCACCAGCGCCCGTAGACGTCCTCGCCGGGGCCGCCGATGACCAGTGGTCGGTCGGGCGCCGCGGCCATGGCGGTCGCGACCACGCGGCGCGCGCGAAACGACGCCGTAAAGAGCGCGAGGTTGCCCGCGACGACAACGGCGGCGAGCACCAGCACGACCGGGTCGATCCAGCCGACGGGCCAGCCCCACCACGCGAGCAGTCCGAGTAGCGCCAGCTCCACCGTGATCGCCTGGGTCGGCAGCTCACCGGCGACCCACCCGACGGGGTAGCTGAGGGCGGCCAGCACCCCGCGCCGCCGGGGTCGAAGCGCGGTCAGCGCGACGAGGGCGAGCCACGCGCTCACGAGCGCGACGACGTAGGCCATCACCCATTGTGACCGTGGACGCGCCCCACTGGCAAACCGTACGATGGGCCTATGACGACCCCCACCCTCGACGCACTGCGCGGCACCACTGGACTGTGGACGATGACCCTGGACGCCCAACCGGTCGAGTCGGTGCGCGCGATCGTCGCCGAGCTCGACGGACTGGGCTTCTCTGCCCTGTGGCTGCCCGAGTCCTGGGGGCGCGAGGCGCTCGTGAACGCGAGCCTCGCGCTGCACGCGAGCACGAGGATCACGATCGCCACGGGCATCGCCTCGATCTGGGCGCGCGACGCCGTCGCGTCGGTGAACGGGGGACGCACCCTCAGCGCCCAAAGCAACGAGCGCTTCGTGCTCGGACTCGGCGTCAGTCACCGACCCCTCGTCGAGCGCCTGCGCGGGCACCACTACGAGAGCCCACTTTCCGCAATGCGCGCGTACTTAGAGGCGATGGACGCGGCCCCGATGCACGCCGCGGACGCCGAGGAACGCACCCCGCGGGTGATCGCCGCGCTCGGACCCAAGATGCTCGAACTCGCCGCGAGCCACGCCGACGGGGCGCACACCTACCTCGTGACCCCCGAGCACACCGCGTCGGCCCGCGACCACCTCGGCCAGGCCTTCCTCGCCGTCGAGCAGGCCGTCGTGCTCGGCGCCAGCCGCGAGGAGTTCCTCGAGCGTGCCCACACCCACCTCGACTTCTACACGGGACTCGAGAACTACCGCAATAACTGGAAACGCCTGGGCTTTTCCGACGAGGACTTCGTGCGCGGCGGGTCCGAGCGGCTCTGTGACGCCATGGTCGTGCACGGTGACCTCGACGCGATCCGCGAGCGCGTCGAGGAACACCTCGCCCTCGGCGCCGACCACGTCTGTCTCCAGGTGCTCGGGGCCAACGTCGCCCAACCACCGCTCGCCGACTGGCGCGCGCTCGCGTGACGACAATCCGGGTCCACGCGCACTACCCCGAGGTACCCGCAATCGTCTGGAACGAACTCCGTGTCATCGAGCGGCACGTGACGTGGATGGCCGATGCCCGGTCGCTCACGTTCGAGACCGACCAGCGCGAGGGCGTGGGCACCGCGTTCGTCGTACGCACCAAAGTCGGACCGCTGGCGACGAGCGACCGAATGACCATCACCCGCTGGGTCCCCAACCGGGTGATGGGCGTCGAGCACCGCGGCCTCGTTCGCGGAACCGGTCAGTTCACCCTCGCCCCCGACCCCGCGGGCACCGAAGTCACCTGGGAGGAGACGCTGCACTTCCCCTGGTGGTTGGCCGGGCCCCTCGGCGCGGCCGTCGCCGCCCCGGTGCTGCGCACGATCTGGCGAGCGAACCTCGCGCGCCTCGGCGAGCTGATCTAGGGCGTCGGCCCCTCACCGGGTCCAAAGATGGTGACCTCGGGGTCCGAACCACCGCGCAGGCGCCCGACGAGCGAAGCGACGAGGGCGAGCTCGAGTAGCTCGAGCCCGCCGATGACGAACCACCCGAGGGTGACCGTCACGAACCCGATGACGAGCCCCGCGAAGAACCCGTGGCGCACCATCGAGCCGATCAGCAGCGGGAACCACGCGACGAGCCAACTGAAGAACGGCGCGACCACCACCAGTCCCGTGCGACGACGCCAGCCGAGCACGGCCCCGAAGATCGCGGTCGCGAGCACGCCCACCGCGACGACCCCGCCGCGGCCGTGGCGGGTCACCTCGTAACTGACGAGCACGACCGCCATCACGATCGACCAGAGGAACATCGGCGCCGACGCGCCACCGCGGGCTCGCTGGCGAAACTGCACGACGACGGTGTTCATCCTGAAAGCGTAAACGACGGGCTCGCCCACGATGCGGCCAATTCTGCGATCGCGTACCGGCCCCGGTGGGCCGGTACGCTGAGCGAATGACCCGTGGCACCCTCGTACTCATGGGCTCGGGCGAGAACGCTCCGGGCATGACCAAGGTCCATCGGGCACTCCTGCACCGGCTCGAGCGAATCGACGCGATCAACCTCGACACGACGTACGGCTTCCAAGAGAACGTCACCCAAGTGACCGACAAGCTCGTCACGTACTTCGAGAAGTCGCTCCACGTCGAGCTCACCCCGCTCGCCTTCACCAACTACGAGCAATCGAGCCCCCTCGAGCGCACGATGGTCAAGCAACGGCTACGTGAGGCCACCTACGTCTTCGCCGGGCCCGGTAGCCCCAGTTACGCCCTCGCCCAGTGGGAACCACTCGGGATCATTGACGACTTCACCGCAGTGCTCGAGGCCGGCGGCACCCTCTGCTTCTCGTCGGCCGCGGTGCTCACCCTCGGCGCCTTCACCGCGCCCATCTACGAGATCTACAAGGCCGGCGCGACGCCGTACTGGTTGCCCGGCCTCAACCTGCTCGGTCGGGTGGGACTCGCCTGTGTGGCGATTCCCCACTTCGACAACGCCGAGGGCGCGAACTACGACACCAGTCGGTGCTACCTCGGGGAGCGTCGTCTTCAACTGATGGAGCGCGACCTCCCCGACGAGGTGGCGACCCTCGGCGTCGACGAACACACGGCACTCGTCATCGACCTCGCCACTGACACCGTCGAGGTACTCGGCAAGTCCCACGGCTACTGGCGCCACCACGGTGCCACGCGCGTACTCGAAAACGGCTCGCGCACCGAGTTGGGCGAGCTCCGTCCCCGCCGGCCCGTCTCACGAACCACCACCCCTAGCGAAACGGACCTCCCGGCAGTGCTCTCGACTGACGCGTTCGAACTCGGAAGACAGGCGGCGAGCGATGGATCGCTCGCCCTCGAGGCGATCGCCCGCCTCGTCACCCTGGCGACGCAGGGTTCTCGAACGACGATTGACGTCGACGCCTTGGTCGGCGGCGTACTGCACGCGCGCGATGACGCACGGACCCAGGGTAACTACGAGCTCGCCGACCAGCTGCGCGATCTCCTGCTCGCGAGTGGGGTCATCGTCCACGACGCGCCCTCCGGCTCCACCTGGACCGCTGCGACCTGAGCGGCGCATACGCTGACACGTCGGCGAAAGCCCGCCCCGGCGCACCTCACCCCGGCGACACCCGAGCCACCGCGACCGCGACCCACGGAAGCCCCGTGACCCATCACCGGTCTCGTACGCACCAACAGCGAAGCCCCCCTCCGAAGAGGGGGGCTTCGCTGTTGAACTACAAATTACAAACTACGGAGACTACTTCACGTCGTAGTTCGCGCGGGCAACCTTGCCGTTCGCGAACGTGATCGTGAAGGTGTGCCAGCCCGTGTGGGCGCTGGCGGACGTTGTGACGACAAGCGTCAGCGCCGTGCCAGTGTCGCTCTTCACACCAACGCGCGTACCCGGGTTGTTGCTCGTGATCGTCGGCTGACCGTAGAAGTTGCCACCAGAGATGGTCAACGTCACGGTACGGCCCACGTACGCAACACCGTGTACACCCGACGTGAACGGGTTCTTCGCCACAGGAGCGGCCGCCGTCGTCGCCGACGCCGTTGCCGCCGCCGAGGTGCCGGCCGCGTTCACCGCAGACACACTGACCACGTAGACCGTCGATGCCGACAGGCCCGAGATGGTGCAGCTCGTCGCCGTACCAGCAACCGTGCCACACGAAGTCGTCGTGTTACCGGCCGTAGCCGTCACCACGTAACCCGTGAGGGCGCTGTTGCCCGTGTTGGTGGGAGCAGTCCAGTTCACCGTGATCGAGTTGGCCGTCGTCGTCGTGGTGACCGCAGTCACTGCCGAAGGCGCGACCGCAGCGGTCACCGTGAATGAAGCAGACGGAGCTGAGGGCAAGGACGACGTGCCATTGCCGCTAGGCGTCACAACGAACGTGTACGCCGTACCGTTCGAAAGGCCCGTAACGGTGCAGGTCTGCGTGCCCGTCGGCGCCGTCGTGCTGTTGGCAACCGTGCACGAACCAGTCGTGACGATACCAGTAGCCGTCGACGTCGTCGAAGCCGTTACCACGTACGTCGAAGCGACGCCGTCAGCCGTGAAGGAGACAGCAGCCGCCCCACTTCCGCCCCAGGTCACAGTCGGCGTCGCCAAGAAGGTGGTTCCGACCATGATTGAGGAGGACGCGAGCGACACGCCTGAGTTCGTGGCGTTGCCCGTGGGCGTCACCGTGAAGGTGTAGGTCGCTCCGTTGGACAGACCACTGACCGTGCACGACTGAGCACCCGTGGGCGCCTTCGTCGTGTTGGCCACTACACAACTGGCAACCGAGTTACCGGTGCCGTTCAGGTACGCGTTCACCGTGTAGGTTGACGCGACGCCGTCGGCCACGAAACTCACCAGGATGGCCCCGCTACCGGCATTCTTCACCGTCGGGGTAGCCAGCGCATTGGTCACCTTGATAGCAGCCGACGGCGCCGACGTGGCGGTCGTCGTGTTGTTACCAGAAGGTGTCACCGAGAAGGTGTAGGAATCACCATTGGTGAGACCCGTTACCGTGCAGCTCTGCGTACCAGTCGGCGGTGTTGCCGTGTTGGCCACCACACAACTGCCAACCGAGTTACCGGTGCCGTTCAGGAACGCGTTGACCGTGTAGACACTCGCCACACCGTCAGTCGCGAAGCTGACCGTCGCCTGGCCACTACCCGACGCAACAGCCGTCGGCGTCGCCAGACCAGTACCCGGGGTCACCTTGCTCGACGCGGCCGACATCACCGACGTCGTGCCGTTGCCCGAAGGCGTCACGGTGAAGGTGTAGGCCGTGCCATTGGACAGGCCCGTAACCGTGCAGCTCTTGTTGGGCGTCGCCGGGATCGCCGTCGTGCTGACCACAGTGCAAGTCTGAGCAGCCGGCGTCGTTGAGGTGCCGATGTAGGAGTTAACCAGGTAGGTGGTCGCAACCCCGTCAGGCGTGAACGTCACTGTGACAGCGCCGCTTCCCGCTCCGGCCACACCCGTGATCACAATCGGCGACACCGTGGTGATGCCAACTGAGAGGGGCGATGCCCCTGAGGTGGTTCCGCTGTAGTTCGACGGGTACGTCGTTGCCGCGACACCGAAGCGGTACGCCGTGTTGTTCGCGAGACCGGTCACAGTGCACGACTGGGTGCCAGTCGGCGGCGTGGTCGTGTTCGCAACCAGGCACGTCTCGTTGGGAACCACTGCGCCCGCCGGCGTGTACGCCGTAACTGTGTACACGAGTGCGGCACCGTCGGCGGTGAAGGTCACCTTGACCGACTGCGCACCGGCATTCGCCACAGTGGGCATCGCCAGCGCATCGGTGGCCGTGACCTGCGCCGAGTACAGCGACGTCGTGGACAACGTGCTGTTACCACTCGGGGACACGTTAAACGCGTACTTCGTGCCCGCCGTCAGTCCGCTCACCGTGCAGGTCTGAAGACCCGTCGGCGGGGTGGTGCTGTTCGCCACGAAGCAGACGTTCGTATTCGCCGTTCCCGAAGCTCCGACGCCGTTGGTAATCGTACCGTTGACGTAGTCATTCACCGTGTACAGCGTCGCAACGCCATCGGCGTAGAACGAAACCGTCACCTGATCGGGACCCGAGACCTTGGCCGTGGGCGTCGCCAACGCGCTGCCCGTCGTCACGTAGTTGGACGTTGAGGGCTGCGTCGGGTCATTGTTGCCACTGGGCGTGACTACGAAGTAGTACTCCGTGTTCGCGGCCAGACCACTAATGGTGCAGCTCTGCGAACCAGTCAAGGGGCTCGACGTATTGGCAACGGAGCAGGTCGCGTTGGAAACCAACGTGCCGTTAGTCGTCAAACCACCCGAGGTGGAGTACGCCTGCACGGTGTACAGTGCCGCCACACCATCGGCCGTGAACGACACAGCCACGTTGTATACCTGGGC
>JAJYDR010000062.1 GCA_021777285.1 Actinomycetes bacterium | reverse complement strand
CAGCTGGCTGAGCCCCTGTTGGATCGTCGTGGTGAGGTTGTCGATGTCGTTGGTGACGCGGCTGAGCACGTCGCCGTGGGGGTGGCTGTCGAAGTAGCGCAGCGGCAGCCGGCTCATCTTCAGCTCGACCTCGCGTCGCAGGCCCGACACGGTGCGTTGGGTCACGCCGGCCATCGTGAAGCCCTGGAGGTAGCTGAAACCGGCCCCGCCGAGGTAGACGAGCGCGGCGACCCCGAGAATGACACCCATGCGGGTGATGTTCACGCCGGCCCCGGGGGTCAAGTGGAGCCCAGAAATCATCGACGCCGTCTGGGCGTGTCCGTGGGTGCGCAGGTAGTGCAGTGTCTGGGCCATCGTGAACCCCGCGGGGAGACGCTTGGCGATGATCCCGTCGAACAGGACGTTGGTCGCGTTGCCGAGGATCTGCGGTCCCGAGACCATGAAGGCGACCGAGGTGATACCGAGCACGAGCGCCCCGAGTAGCCGCCAGCGCTCGGGGCGCAGCCGGCGCAACAGCCGGCGCAACGTGGAGCGCACGTCTTTGCTCGTGCGCGGCGGCGCGGCGGTCCCGCGCAGCGCGTTCATCGGCCCCATCGTCATTTGAGCGCCCCCTCACCGAGTTGGGAGATGACGATCTCGCGGTAGGACTCACAGGACTCGACCAGTTCGTCGTGGGTGCCCACGCCGACGACGCGCCCGTCGTCGAGCACGACGACCCGATCGGCGTGCATGATCGTGCTGACGCGTTGGGCGACGATGATGACGGTCGCGTCGGCGGTCTGCTCGCGTAGTGCCTCGCGAAGTCGAGTGTCGGTGGCGGCGTCGAGCGCCGAGAAGCAGTCGTCGAAGAGGTAGATCCGCGGCCGCTTCACGAGGGCGCGCGCGATGGCGAGTCGTTGACGCTGGCCCCCCGAGACGTTGGTGCCGCCCTGGTCGATGGGCGCGTCGAGGCCGCCGGGCATGGACGCGACGAAGTCACGCGCTTGGGCCACCTCGAGGGCGCGCCAGAGCTCGGCGTCCGTGGCGTCGGGTCGCGCGAAGCGGAGGTTGGTGGCGATGGTGCCGCTGAAGAGATAGGCCGTTTGGGGCACGAGGCCGATCGACGACCACAGCGCCTCCTGGGACTGTTCGCGCACGTTGACGCCGTGGACCTCGACCGCACCGGCGGTGACGTCAAAGAGTCGGGGTATCAGCGCGACCAGCGTGGTCTTGCCACTCCCGGTTCCGCCGATGATCGCGCTCGTGACCCCCGGTTCGAAGTCGACGCTCACCTCGTCCAGGACGGGCCGCTCGCTGCCCGGGTAGGCGAAGGACACCGCAGAAAGACGCACCGAGCCGGTCGGCGTTGGCGTGATCGGCTCAGCGGGGTCGCTGATGGAGGGCACGGTGTCGAGGACCTCGGCGATGCGCTCGGCGCTCGCCGCCGCGCGCGGCACGAGAATCGTGACCATCACGGCCATCATCACCGAGGTGAGGATCTGCAAGATGTAGGTCAGGAACGCCGTCAGGTTGCCAATCGGCATTGAGCCCTCGCTGACGAAGCGGCCGCCGAACCAGAGGACGGCGACGCTCGACAGGTTCAAGATCATCATCATGATCGGCATCGTGAGTGCGAAGATGCGGTTCACACGCAGGGCGGTGCCGGTCAGGTCGGCGTTGGCGACCTCGAAGCGGTCGGCCTCGGCCTCGTTGCGCACGAAGGCGCGGATGACGCGCACCCCCGTGATCTGCTCACGCAGCACCTGGTTGATCCGGTCGATCTTGGTCTGCATCGAGCGGAACAGCGGGATGACCCGGACCATGACGATCCCGATGAACGTGGTCATCACCGGGATCGAGACCACCAACAGCAAGGAGAGCTTCGCCCCCTCGTGGATCGCCATGACGATGCCGCCGATGGACATGATCGGGGCAATCACCATCATGGTCAGCGCCATCTGCAAGAAGATCTGGATCTGCTGGATGTCGTTGGTGTTTCGCGTGATGAGCGACGCCGTGCCGAAGTGGTTCACATCGCGCGCGGAGAAGGACTGAACCTGGGTGAAGACCGCCCGGCGCAGGTCGGCGCCGGTCGCCATGGAGACCCGAGAGGCCCAGTAGACGGCGATCACCGCGAAGAGCCCAATCGCGAGCGTGAGCAGGATCATCCAAACGCCGGTGCGGATGATGTAGTGCAAGTTGCCGGTGACGACGCCGCCGTTGATGATGTCGGCGTTGAGGTTCGGCAGATAGAGGTTGCCGACTGTCTGGGCGATGAGTAACACGCTGAGCAGCAGCACCTGGGCGCGATAGGGACGTAGGTGGGTTCGAAGGAGTCGGATCAGCACGGGGTCTGGCCGCTCCCGTTCAGCGACGGTTCCAACGCGGGGCGCAGCCGGAAAATCGCGGCGTCAAAGGTCGTGGCCGGATCGAGCGCGCCACCACTCGCGCGCGCCGTGGTCATCGAGGCCCGAAAGGCGGCGGTGGCGACCGCGGTCACTAGCGCCGGGTACGGGTCGCGCTCGGGGTCGAGACCTGTTCGCTGGGCGATCACCTCGACGAGGGCACGCTCATAAGAGATGAAGGAGACGAACATGCGTCCGATGAGCGCAGGGTCGGCGCTGATCGCACGCATGCGCAACGGCCACTCGTCGCTCGATTCACGGAAGAGTTGGCCCATCACGACGCGCAGCGCCTCGAGCGGCGTCTCGTCGGCGGGTCGGCTGGCCAACGAGTCGCGCAACTGGTCCACGCGCCACGCATCGAACCCGATGATCGCGTCCTCCTTGGAGGGGAAGTGGTCGTAGAACGTTCGCACCGAGACGTCGGCCGCCGTCGCGATCTCCTCCACGGTGACGTCACGGATCCCGCGCTCGGCGCCCAGGCGCAGCGCGGCCACACGCAGCGCGTGATGGGTCGCGAGGCGTTTGCGCTCCCGCCGTCCGATGGGGTCCGTCACCACGGACCTAGTATGCCCGATTCACTGCACGATGTGCAATTAGTCCATCACTGAAGTGAATGCCGCGCGCGGAGCGTGACGTGCTTTACCGCCCGCGTCAGAAACTGACGACGGTGTAGCCCTCGAGCGCGAAGGACTCGACCTCGGCCCCCGCGGCCAAGAGCTCGAGCGGGCGAACACCGATCTCGGCGGCCACCTCGTACTGTTCGACGTTGGCCCGACAGGCGGTCGCGCCGATACCGGCGTCGCGCATGTCGGCGAGTTGGGTGTCGATGAGGCCGCTCGCGGCCAGCTTGACGGCGGGGCCGAAGAACAGGACCCGCACGTCGACGCCGCGGTTGGTCTTCATGCGCGTCGCCATCACCATGCCGGGCACGGCGCGTGCGGGGTCGTCACTGATGATCATGAACGCGACCTTGGCGCGAGACTGCTCACTTGACATGGTGTTCTTCTGTCCTCTCATCGGTCGTCACCTGGGACGACTGCTCTCGTTCGGCGTGCGGCTCTAACGGTGCGACCGCACACGACGACCCCCGACCCATCAGCCTCGGCCACGCGAGCGTGGCCGCTACGGCGATGAGGGGCACGGCGTCGCGTACCGTCGCGTTGGGAATCGGAGCGGCGCCGATGTAGCCCACTACGGCCGCCGCTACCGCCCGACTGCTCACGCAGGAAAGCCTCACCTAACCACCTTACTGGTGGGTCGCGACGAAAAATCCGCCCGACCACGACCGACGGAGACGGCACGATTGCCCTGCGCTCGCTAGCGCACTCGGCCCGCGCCCAGGTGTCGCCGGAGCTTGATTCCGGCGGGTGCGTCGAACCACTCGACGTGACCGAGCAGGTAGGACCGGTAGGCGAGTTCGACGTTGGCCGAGGAGTGAAGGACGCCGCCGAAGTACTCGACCTCGGAGAGGGCGAACTCGACGTGGGCGATCGGTAGCACCGCGCCGAGCGTGGCGAGATCGTCCTCGGTGATCGTGATGACCCCGTCGTAGCCCTCGAGCAGGGCGTCGAGGACGCCGTAGTCGACGGTGATCGTTCCGACGCCGGCGGTGTCGAGCCAGTCGATGGCGCTGCGCTCGACCGCGACCGCGAGGTCGTGCAGCGCGAAGGTGCGGTTCGACAGGCCGAGGTCGAGCACGCTCGCGACGTCGGCCTGGGGGGTCGCGTCACACCAGGTGAGGTTCGAACCGTGCCAGTCACCGTGGGTCCACTGCGTCGCGACCTCGCCGAGCCCAGCCGCCGCGAACTCGATTGGTCCGGCGAGGATCGACGCGTAGTCACCGAGGACGTCGTAGGGCGCCGTCGCGCGAGCGAGGCCCGGCCGGGTGGTGACAAGGTGGCGATACGCCGCGGCGGGGTCGGGCGCGAGGATGACGGCGACCGAGTCGAGCAGGGGACTGAAGTCCCACGCCGCACTGTCGAAATCAGACGCGGCTCGGTGGAAACGCGCGAGGGCGGCGCCGGCCGCTTCGGCGTGCGCGCGCGACTGGAACGGGTGCCACGAGGGGACGTCGCGATAGTGATCGACGCCGTCCGCAGGCTCGTAGACCTCGTAGAGGACTCGTCCGCGTTCGTGCACGGTCGAGCCGTCACGCGCCGCGAGGACCGCCGGCGTGTTCAGTCCGCGTGCGCGCAGGTGACCGACGAAGGCGTGCTCGAGCACGAGGCGTTCGCGCGATCGGACACGAACGTCGTGGCGCTTGAGAAAGTACGTCCGGCCGCCCAGTTCGACGAGCGCCGCGGCGGACATCGGACGCGGGCTGCGCCAGAGCACCGCCGCGTCGTTCGTTCGCGGGGGGTCCAGGACGTAGTGGCCGAGGACCTCGACGGCCTCCGCCGCGGTGATCGCCGGCCAATCGGGGACGACGAGGTCGTTCGCCATCCCGTGAACGAGGCCGTCGGGCTCGCTCCGTTCGTTGTCGGACGTGGTCACACCTCGGCGTCGGCCCCGACGCGAAGTGGCTCGGTGCGGCGCGCGCGCAGATTAACGAGCGCGCCCGTGAGTAGCGTCGCGGCCACTGAAACCACGAAGGATGTGAGCGAGGCCGACATCCAGCTCGGCGCGTGGAAGTGCAGGGTGTTGGCGATGTGCGCCCACATCGTCACCCACCAGCCGATGTAACCGGGGTTGATCAGCTGGTAGATGGCGAAGCCGATCGCCCAGGGTATGAGCATCGTCGAGCGACTCTGGGCCCGCGACGAGAGGTTGAGGTGCCCCTTGGAGAGCAAGAAGAAGTCGACGATGAATACCGCGGACAATGGGACGAACACCGATCCGAGCAAGACGAGAAAGTTCTCGTAGTCGGCGATGTTGATCCCGATGGCCAGCGCGGTAGTGAGCGTGGACACGATGAGCGCGAGCACGCGCCGGTCCCAGAGGGGCCGCAGATTCTGGATCGATATGACGGTGGAGTACACGTCGGCGAACGACTGGTCGAGTTCGCGCGCCGCGAGTAGTGCGAAGGCGAGGGTCCCGAGGGGCACGGCGATGAAGGCGCCGTAGATGTCCGACGGCGAGCGCGCCACGGTCACGAGGGCCACCAGGCCGATCACGTAGCAGAGCACCTGGGTGACGCCGTAGCCCACGAAGGCGCCCCAGAAAGCCGTGCGAGGCGTGCGCGAGTGGCGTGTGTAGTCGGCGGCGAGTGGCGCGAAAGAGATCGCGACCGCGATGACCGTGTCCGTCGCCGCCCAGAAGCCGGTCCAGGTGCCGTGGGTGAGCGCCGGCATCGGGTGACGGAGCAGCTCGACGAAGAGGTAGACGAGCACGACCAACACCGCCGGCGTGGCGATGCGTCGCAGGATACGGATCGCCCCGAGCGGGTACAGGGTCAAGAGCCCCGTGATCACCCCGGCGATGAGTACGTAGGCCCACTGGGGGAGGCCTGGCTCGACGGTACGCGCGGCCGTTGCGATGGTGACGAGCTCGAAGATGCCCCAACCCAGTAGTTGGACGATATTGATCAGGGTCGGCACGTAGGACAGTCGACTCCCGAAGACGCCTCGGAGCAGCACCATGGCCGGTGCGCCGGTGCGCGCACCGGCGACCCCGGAGAACGCGATCGCGAGCGTGCCGAGCACGGTGCCGAGCAGGATCGCGGTCAGCGCCGCGAGTAGTGAGAGTTCGGGGGTCCCGCCACCGTTGGGCTGCAGGACGAAGATGGCGCCGGTGAAGCCGAGCAGACTGACGCCAAGGTTGCCCCACAACCCGAACTGGTCGATGATCCCGAGTGGTTGCGGGACGGGCTCGACGAGGGTTCGCGGCACTTCGGCGTGACGGTCCCCCGAAACCAACGTGAATGACGAATCTGGCTGGCTGGTCACCATGACCTCCTTACGCCGGCATTACCCGGACAAGTTCGACGGTCGGTGGCACCTCGACCCGTAGGCCAACCACCCTCTCAGCCCGGTACGTCCGAGCTCCCGTTGTACAGCGACCACAGCGTACCAGCGCAACCCGCGGGTACCGTCTGCGCCGGCCGGTTGGCCGGTCGGCGTCGAGCGGAGCGGTTGACACGGATACCCCACGGGGTATACTCGCCCGATATCCCACAGGAGGTAATCAGTGATTTCTGAAGTCGACGTCCGTACGTTCATCGCCGCCCACGCCGACGGTGCTCACGTCCTCGACGTGCGCGAACCCCACGAGTACGAGGCGGGTCACGTCCCCGGTGCCCGGCTCGTCCCGCTCAGCACGGTGCCCGACGTGGCGCGCGAACTGCCGATTGGTCCCACGATCTACGTGATCTGCGAGAGTGGCAGCCGAAGCCGGACCGCCGCGGCGCACCTCGCGCGCATCGGTCACGACGTGCGCGCGGTCATCGGCGGCACGAGTAGCTGGGTCAGCGCGGGACGCCCGGTGGTGCGCGGTCTGCGCGCGAACATCGCCTGATCGTCGTTGGGCCTCGAGTCGACCTGATCGCATCGTCGGGTGAAACCAGGGACCGAAGGCGTTGGCGCCGGATTACTTGCTGTGGCCGACGTGCCACTTCGCACAGACGGCGCACTGATAGACGTTCATGGGCGCCCCGTCGCGTTTGGACAACAGACGGGCGCGCGCCTCGGCGTCCTCACGCCGGTCATAACCGACCTTCGGCCGTCCCCGTGCCGTGGTGTGCGAACGCGGTCCACGACGAAGTGATGTGCCCGGCTTCGCTCGTCCGCCGTAGCGGCCCGACCAGTAGAAGACGAAGACGACGATCGCGATGGCGACGATCAGCACGATGACGGTCACCACAGTCGTCGGCTCCGGTGCGCTCGGGGGCAATGGTACGCGTCGGCTCTCGTCGTGGACCGGATCGCCGGTGCGAGCGACGTGAATCTCGGTGCCGTGGCGTTGCCACCCGGTGATCGAGGCGTGGCCCCGTCCATCGACGCGGTTGCCGTCGGGTGCACGATCAGCTCAGTATGAAATCCGCGACGGCCCGTGCGAAACCCTCCTCGGCGTTGGTACTGGTGACGACGTGGGCGGCGCGCTGCACGTCGGGGTCGGCGTTGCCCATCGCGACGCTGAACCCGGAGGCCCGGAACATCGACACGTCGTTGTGCATGTCACCGATCGTCGCGATCTCCTGGGGAGCGATGTCGTAGCGCTTCGCCAGGTAGTCAACGACGCTGCCCTTGTTGGCGGCGGGGTTGGTGACGTCGAGGTAGTAGGTCTGGGAACGAGTCGCCGAGACGCGCGACGTGAACCGTTCGTTCGTCGCCGACCACGCGGCCGCACTCGCGTCGGTGTCGTCGCTCACGCCGACGATCTTGTCGACTCCGCGTTTGATTCCCTCGAAACTCGTGACCACGGTCGGACCGCCCTTAAGGATTCGCGCCTCCTGGTCGACGTGGGGTCCGTCCTCGTCGAGCACGAACCACTCGTTGCTTTGAAAGACCCAGATGGACATCGAGTGCGCCTGCAGTACGTCGATCACCGCTCCAACGATGTCCTCGTCGATGGTTCGCTCTTCGATGACGGTGAGATCGCCGTCGACGATCGCGCCGCCGTTGAAAGCGCCGAGGGGTGTCGTCAACCCGAGCGGCTCAACGAAGTGGATCAAGCCGCGCGGCGGTCGCGCACTGGTGATCGCGAAGGTGATCCCCGCGTCACGCAACTCGTGCACGGCGCCAATCGACGACGCGGTCAACTCCTTTTCGGGCGTGATCAACGTGCCGTCGACGTCGGAGAGCAGGAGCCGGATGCGATCACTCATTCGGGCAGGCACCACGTGTTCGGGGCGATGAGATCGTTCGCGGACGTGGGCCCCCACGAACCCTGGTCGTAGGGCTCGACCGGCGGCGGCGACGCGAGTAGGTCCGCGCTCACCTCCCAGAGTCGTTCAATACCGTCGGAGCGTGTGAAGAGCGTGCGTTTGCCCAACATCGCCTCGAGGATCAGGTACTCGTACGCCTCGAGGTGGTGAGCCTTTTGGAAGGAGCCCGCGTAGTTGAACGTCATCTCCGCGGCGTTCAAACGCATCTCGGGGCCGGGCTGTTTGGCGAAGAAGTGCGCGTGGATCGATCCCGGGTCGGCGAAATCGACGACCAGTCGGTTGCCACGGTTAGCCGGTGCCTCCTTGGCGAAGGGGAAGAGCCGCATGACCGGCTCCTCAAAGCCGATCGTGATGACCTGGCGACTTTGGGCGAGCGCCTTGCCCGTGCGCAGGTAGAAAGGGACACCCTTCCAACGGGTGTTCTCGATCTCGGCGCGAATGGCGACGAACGTCTCGGTCGATGAGTCGCGCGCGACGCCGGCTTCGTCGCGGTAGCCGTCGTACTGGCCACGCACGACCTGGGCGGGGTCGATGGGCCGCAAGGTCTCGAACACCTTGTGGACCTCGTCACGGAGCGGTCGGGCCTCGAGTGAGGTCGGTTGTTCCATCGCGATGAAGCCCAGTACTTGGAACAGGTGGCTCACGACCATGTCGCGGAAGGCGCCGGTTCCTTCATAGAACGCGCCGCGACCCTCGATCGTGAGTGTCTCGGGCACGTCGATCTGGACGTAGCGGACGTGGTCGCGGTTCCACAGGGGTTCGAAGAACCGATTGGCGAATCGCAGGGCGAGGATGTTGTCAATCGACTCTTTGCCGAGGAAGTGGTCGATGCGAAAGACCTGGGTCTCTTCGAAGTTCGCCTTGATGACGGCGTTGAGTTCCTTCGCCGAGGCGAGGTCCACGCCGAAGGGCTTCTCCAAGATCACGCGGGCGTTACGACGCAGGTCCGAGGCGCCGAGCATGGTGACGAGACCGAGGACTGCGTCGGGTGGGACCGCGAGGTGGAACAGACGATTGACGTCACCGCCGATGGCGGTCTCGGCCTCCTCGATGGCGGCGAGGAGCGCCGACCCGTCCTGCGCCGAGGACTCCGCGAACGAGAGTGACGCGACGAAGGATTCCCATACGTCGCCGTCGGGTCCGAGTTCACCGAATTCGTCGACTGAATCGTGCGCGAACGAGCGGAAGTCCTCACTCGAGAGGGCGAAGGCCGCCGGGGCCGACCCGATGATCCGGTAGTCCCTTGGGAGCAGTCCGGCCAGGGCCAGATGGAAGAGACCAGGGATGATCTTGCGCCGTGCGAGGTCGCCCGTCGCACCGAAGAGCACGATGACGTAACTGGCGGGGGCCTCGACGTCTGTTTGAAGCGGGTGGGTACTCACTGGACGAAACCGTCCGATCGGTTCACCCATGAAGTTCGACGCGGGGCCATCGTCACGACGACTTCTCCACATGCCCGCCGAACTCCGAGCGCATGGCCGAGAGCACCTTGGCGGTGAATTGACCACGCTCGCGCGATTCGTAGCGTTGCCAGAGGGCGGCACTGATCACGGGAGCGGGGACCGACTCGTCGATCGCGGCCTGCACGGTCCAACGGCCCTCACCCGAATCGGAGACCCGGCCACTGAACTCACTGAGTTCCGGTGAACCCGCGAGTGCGTCGGCGGTGAGGTCCATGAGCCACGAGCTGATGACCGAACCGTGACGCCAAACCTCGGCGACCTCGGCGACGTCGATGTCGTAGGCGTAGAAGTCGGGATTGCGCATCGGCGTGGTCTCGGCGTCGGCCTCGACTTGGGTCGTACCGGCGTTCGCGTGTTTGAGGATGCTGAGGCCCTCGGCGATGGCCGCCATCATGCCGTACTCGATGCCGTTGTGCACCATCTTGACGAAGTGTCCCGCCCCATTGGGCCCGCAGTGCAGGTAACCACTGGTCGCGGTGCCGGGCCGTCCCGACCGCGCCGCCGTTGCCGCGACGCCATCGTCGCCCGGGCTGATCGAGCGAAAGAGCGGCTCGAGTCGGGTCACGACCGTTGTCTCGCCGCCGATCATCAGGCTGTAGCCCCGCTCGAGGCCCCAGACGCCACCGCTCGTCCCACAGTCCACGTAGTGAATGTTTCGGGTGGCGAGTGCTCTCGAACGGATGATGTCGTCCTGGTAGTACGAGTTTCCGCCGTCAATCACGACGTCGCCCGCTTCGAGGTGGTCGAACAGTCGAGTCACGGTGTCGCCCGTGATCGCCGCCGGCAACATGAGCCAGACAGTCCGCGGCGCGTCGAGCTTAGCGACGAGGTCCTCGATCGACGTTGCGCCGACCACTCCCTCAGGTTCCAGCGCTGCCACCGCGTCGGGGTTGACGTCGTAGGCCACGCAGTGGTGGCCGTCGCGGATCAGTCGTCGAACGATGTTCGCACCCATGCGCCCGAGTCCGATCATGCCTAACTGCATTGGCGATTCCGTGGTCATCAGGAGCCCCTTCCGTTCAGTGCTCGATAGTGCTCGATCAATGCGTTCGTGGACGAGTCGTGGCCGAGTACCGGCGCGTCGCCGGTGAGTTCGGGGACGATCGCACTGGCGAGCGCCTTGCCCAGTTCGACGCCCCACTGGTCAAAGGAGTCGATGCCCCAGATCGCACCCTGCGTGAAGACGGCGTGCTCGTAGAGCGCGATGAGTGAGCCGAGCAGTTTCGGCGTCAGGATCTCCGCGAGCAGGACGTTGGTGGGCCGGTTCCCCTCCATGACGCGGTGTGCGACCACCCGCTCGGGACTGGCGTCGCGGCGGACCTCATCGGCGGTCTTGCCAAAGGCGAGCGCCTCAGCCTGGGCGAAGACGTTCGCGCTCAAGATGTCGTGGTGGTCACCGAGCGGGTTCAAGCTCCGTGCGAAGCCGATGATGTCGATGGGGATGATCGAGGTACCTTGATGGATGAGCTGATAGAAGCTGTGCTGGCCGTTGGTGCCGGGCTCACCCCAGTAGACGGGTCCGGTCTGGTAGTCCACGGTGGTGCCCGCGAGGGTCACGTGTTTGCCGTTGGACTCCATCGTGAGCTGCTGGAGGTACGCCGGCAGGCGCTTCAGGTACTGGTCGTAGGGCATGACCCCGACGGTGGTACAGCCGAGGAAGTTGCGGTTCCACACCCCGAGCAGACCCATCAGGACCGGGAGGTTCTCCTCGAGGGGCGCGAGGCGGAAGTGCTCGTCCATCTCGTGGAAACCTGACAGGAGCTCGGCGTAGGCGTCGGGACCGATGGCGAGCATCGTCGAGAGCCCGATGGCCGACGTCATCGAATAACGGCCACCAACCCAGTCCCAGAAGCCGAACATGTTCGCGGTGTCAATGCCGAATGCCGCGACCTGCTCCGCGTTGGTCGACACCGCGACGAAGTGTTTGGCGACGGCGGCGTGGTCGCCGAGCCGCTCGAGGAGCCAAGCCCTGGCGGAGTGCGCGTTGGTGAGTGTCTCCACCGTGGAGAAGGTCTTGGAGGAGATGATGAACAGCGTCTCGGCGGCGTCGAGGTCGCGAACCGCCTCGACGAAATCGTCGCTGTCGACGTTGGACACGAAACGGAAGGTCAGGTCGCGTTGGCTGTAGAAGCGAAGGGCTTCGTAGGCCATCACGGGGCCAAGGTCCGAGCCGCCGATCCCAATGTTCACGACGTTCTTGATCGTCCGGCCGGTGAAGCCCCGCCACTCACCCGAGCGAACCCGGGTGGCGAAATCGGCCATTCGATCGAGTACCGCGTGAACCTCGCGGACCACGTCGACACCGTCAACGACGAGTGACGTCTCGCGGGGCATTCGAAGCGCGACGTGCAGGACAGCGCGGTCTTCGGAGACGTTGATGTGGTCGCCGCGAAACATCGCGTCGCGCCGGTCCGTGAGCTCGGATTCGCGTGCGAGTTGCACGAGCAGTTCCAACGTCTCGTCGGTGATCCGGTTTTTCGAGTAGTCCAGATAGATCCCCGCCGCCTGCGCTCGAAGGCGCCGGCCACGTTCGGGGTCCTGTTCGAAGAGCTCACGCAGGTGACGTTGTCCGATGGCCTCAACGTGGGCTTGGAGTGCTCGCCAGGCCGGGCGGTCTCGAAGTGGGGCTGGCGTCACGATGGTCCCTTCATGGTCGAAATCGAAGCGTCGAGACTCGACAGTAGAGCGAGTGGCCGAGACGCTCCTCGTTGATTCGGTACTCGGTCCGCCGGTTCACGCGGCGGTCTCTGAGGCGTCGATGGCATCGGTGGCGTCCGGTAGTTCCGGTGGTACGTCGAGGCGCGCGACGCCGATCCGGTAATCGTTCAACCCGTAGTAGACGTCGTAGCGGTCGGGCTGGCCGATGTCGTCGCGTCGGTCGATCCCGGTGGGGAAGACGACGTCCGCGGGCGTAGCGCGTGGTCCGCTCGACGGTACGGGCGTGAGAAGGGGCTCCGGGGTCCGATAGATGATCTCGTTCGGGCGCTCCAAGGAGAGAACCATGGCTCCGGCGGCGTAGGTGAGGTGGATGGTGCCGGTCACGGGATCAGGGGCGCCACGTACCCCGTGATACATGACGAGCCAACCGTGACGGCACATGATTGGCGGTGTGCCGCTACCGATCTTGAGGTGCTCCCACGACGACACGGGTGTCGCGAGTCGATGGTGCGACGTGAACGTGAGGAGCTGGGCCGGGTCCATGCCCGAGAACGGCATCGTGCTGTAGGAGATCCAGATACATTCGCGATACTCGTCCACGACGTGGCCGCCGTCGGCCAGGCAGATTTCCTCAGCGCGGGTCCCCGGGAACAGTGGTCGGTGCAAGATGGCGAGCTCGGGCCGGTGCGAGGGATTCGCGATGGCGACGGGGAAGCACACGGCGTCTTTGTTGTCGACACCTTCGAAATCGATGTGCTCGTAGGGTTCGAAGGTGGCGAGTCCCAGCCGCTGCCACGTGAGCAAATCCTTGGAGATGGCGAGGGCGATTCTCGGGCCGTCGGGGGAGTATGCCGTATAGGTCATCACGTAGCGCCGCAATGGTGCGA
>JAJYDR010000061.1 GCA_021777285.1 Actinomycetes bacterium | reverse complement strand
GGTGTCGAGGAGCCGGAGCGGTCCACTGTCGGTCTCCACCACCGTGGGCACCGCGTCTCGCGTGGTGCCGGGCATATCGTGCACGACGGAGCGTTCCTCACCGATCAACTTGTTGAACAGCGTGGACTTACCCACGTTGGGCCGTCCGACGATCGCTACGCGTAGCGCGCCGTCGTTCACGTCGGTCTCGGGCTCCTCGGCGACCTCCTGAAGTGAGTCGACCAGGTGGTCGAGCAGGTCGCCCGCACCCCGGCCGTGTAGCGCACTCACGAAGTGCGGGTCCCCCGCGCCGAGACTCAAGAATTCCCACCCCGAACTCTCGTGCACGGCGTCGTCGACCTTGTTGACAACGAGCGAGACGGGGCGACCGCTGCGCAGGGCCCACCGTGCGGCCTGGCGATCCTCTTCCATCAGCCCCGTCGCGACGTCCACCACCAGCAAGACGTGGTCGGCGCTCGCGATGGCGCGTTCGGCCTGTTCAGAGACCTTCGCCTCGAGTGCGTCGCCCTGGGCCAGCCAGCCGCCCGTGTCCACGAGGTCAAAGGTGATCGCGCGCCACTCGACCTCGACGCTCTTGCGGTCGCGCGTTACGCCGCGGTGCTCCTCGACGACCGCCACGCGACGTCCGGCGAGTCGGTTGACGAGCGAGCTCTTACCCACGTTGGGCCGTCCCACGATCACGATCTGGGGACGGCTCATGAGGTCACCAGGTTGCGCGGCCGTACACGCTCGAGCGTCTCGCGCAGGTCATTACCCGTGGTGGTCACGGTGGTGACCGGTCGAGGTAGGTCCTCGAGGCCGAGTCCGTCGAGGAAACGACCCTCGGAGAGGCAGACGTCGGGCAGCAGGACCGTCGAATCCACGGGCAGCGTTTCGAGGGTGCGTGCGATGTCAAAGCCGGTCAACAGTCCCGCGACCTTGATGTTGCCCCCGAAGTAGCGATTCTCGACCGCCACGACATCGACCTCGCCAAATCCGTGGTCATCGAGCAGTCCGCGAAGCAGTGGTGCGGCGTATTCGCCGGTTAACACGACCACTCGCCCGTCGCCGTCAGTTCCGTCGCCACCACCGCGTACGGCGCGGTAGCCCCACGCCGGCGCGCCGTCGACCGACTGGAAGAAGCCCGAGCCGAGCGTCGCCATCGGCAGGCGCTCAGCGAAACTCTTCGTGAAGGCCGCCACCATACCGATCCCGTTCTCCGCCTCGTCCAGGCTGTCGTAGAAGTCTTCACGTGGTGGTGTGGTGCCAGCGACTAGGTAGAACTCATCGCTCGCGTAGAAGAGAGCTTTGCCCACCAGGTCACGGGCGAGTTCGCGATACCGGGCGACGAGGTCGATGACGTGACGGGCCTCGTCGGCGCGGTGCGAGCGCATGGTCGCCTCGGCCGAGAAGTCACTGACCCCAACGGGCACCAACGCCACCGACGCCACGCTCGGGTATTGACTCAGGATGTCCTGCATGGTCTGTTCCAGATGGTCCCCGTCGTTGACCTCGGGACAGACCACGACCTGGACGTGCACGGTGATTTCGGCGCGTAGGAGCTCGCGCAACCAGCGCAGGCTTGTCGCGCCCCGCGGGTTGCGCAGCATGGACGCGCGCAACTCGGGATCGGTCGTGTGCACCGAGACGTAGAGCGGCGACAGTCCCTCCTCGATCACTCGTTCTAGGTCGAACTCGGTGAAGCGAGTGAGCGTTGTGTAATTGCCGTAGAGGAACGAGAGACGGAAGTCGTCGTCCTTCACGTACAGCGAGCGACGCATCCCCTTGGGTAATTGGTAGATGAAGCAGAACGAGCAGTGGTTGTCACACGTACGGATCCGGTCGAAGACCGCCGAATCGATGGCGAGACCGAGTGGCTGACCGGGTTCCTTGGTGATGACCACCTTGCGCTCGAGTAGATCCCCGTCGCGCTTAACGAGCAGCGTGACGTCCGCGCCATCAATCAGCTGCTGATATTCGATGATGTCGGTCGGCGCGCGCCCGTTGATCGTCAGCAGCTCATCACCAACGCACAAGTCCGCCCCACCGGCGGGCGACGACTGCGCGATGGACGCGATACGGACCTTGGACACCGATCTAGCCTACTGGTGCCTCTGGTCAAACCAGCGGGTCGCCACTCCGGGGCGACTCACTAGGCTGACGGCGTGTCCGTTGACCGAGTCATACTCGCAGCGCCGCGCGGGTTCTGCGCGGGCGTCGAGAAGGCGATCAAAGCCCTCGACTGGATGACGCGCATCTTCGCCGCTCCGGTGTACTGCTACCACGAGATCGTCCACAACCGCTTCGTCGTGGACCACTTCCGATCCCTCGGCGTCGTCTTCGTCGACGACATTGCCGACGTGCCAGCGGGTGCACCAGTCATGCTGAGCGCCCACGGATCACCACCGTCGGTCATCGAGTTCGCCAAGGCGGCGGGTGGAACGGTCGTCGACGCGGTGTGTCCGCTCGTGACCAAAGTGCACCACGAACTGAAGGTTCGCTCGCGTAAGGGCTACACGGTGCTCTACGTCGGCCACGAGGGTCACGAGGAGGCGGTCGGCACGATGGCGGTCGCCCCCGAGTCGGTCCACTTGATCGAGTCCATCGAGGACATCGACGCACTCGACGATCAGACGGGGCCGTTCGCGCTGCTCAGCCAGACCACCCTCAGCCTGGACGAGTGGCAGGATATCCGCGACTACGCGCTCGAGCGGTTCCCCGAGATCTGGATGCCGAACCGCAGCGACCTCTGCTTTGCCACCACCAACCGCCAGGCGGCGCTGCGCGCAATCTGCGCTGAGGCCGACGCGGTGGTTGTGATCGGGTCGGCCAACTCCTCGAACACCGTGGCGTTGGCGAAGGTCGCCGCGGCCGCGGGCTGTCCGCGGGTCTTGCGCGTCAACGGGGCCCAGGACCTGCCCGACGACCTGACGGGTGTCGTCGCGGTCACCGCGGGGGCGTCGGCCCCCGAGTCGATTGTGAACGATGTCTTGGCCGTTCTCGACCCCGCCGCGGGCGTTGAAGTCCACGCCGAGACCGTCGAAGACGAGTACTTCCCACCGCCGCCGGAACTGCGTGAGATGTTGCGAGCGCTCGCCGCGCTCCTCGATGTCGTCTTTCAGACACCGGTGACGTCCGAACTCGACGGTCAGAGTGACCGCGACTTCACAGCGGCCCAGGTGCTCGCGACCAGTTCGCGTTAGCGCGACGAGCGCTCGAGCGTCGGTCCTGGCCGTGGGCCGCACGGGGACTAGTATCGCAAGGTGCCTGTTGCGCTGGCCACCACCCGCGTCCTGGGCTTTTGCCGGGCGATTGCGGCGGTGACGGAGAAAGAGTAGGGATGGCAAAACACGATCTCGAGACACGGCGGCTGGCGAAGCTTCGGTCGTACGCGATCGACCAGGCGATGACCCGTTTCCATCAGGACTACCCGGACTTCAAGCCCGAGACCATCATCGCCTCGATCTGCGCGTACGAGGAGGAGGGGAACATCGGTTCGGTCTTGGACCAGATGCCCGCCACCATGAACGGGCGTCCCTACACCACGCTCGTCGTCGTCGACGGTGGTGAGGACCGGACCGCAGCGATCGCGCGCAACTACCCCGGCGTGAAGGTGATCGAGTTCCCGGTGAACCTCGGTCACGGCGTCGCACTGCAGGTCACCTACCGCTACTGCATCGACAACCAGGTCGAGTACGTGGTCACGCTGGACGCCGACGGTCAGAACGACCCGGCCGAGATGTCCGACGTGCTCGGACCCCTGTTGCGCGACGAGGCCGATTTTGTCGTCGCCTCGCGTCGACTCGGGGTTGACGAGACCTCGGACCGCTTCCGCAAGACCGGCGTGTGGTTTTTCTCCTTCATCATGAACCGTATGACCGGTGCGAACCTCACCGACACCTCGACGGGCTACCGTGCGCTTCGCGTCACCATGCTCGCCGACGTGGTGGACCGCCTCACCCAGGACCAGTACCAGACGGCGGAACTCTTGATCACTTGCCTCAAGCGCGGTTGGCGCGCGGCCGAAGTTCCCACGGTTTGGCACCCGCGCCGATCCGGTACCACAAAGAAGGGCGCCAACTGGCTCTTCGGATTCCGCTACACGAGGGTTGTCTTTGGCACCTGGTGGCGCGAGCGCTAACGCTCGCCGAGGGCCTCGTGGTAGGCCTCCTCGAGTCGTTCGCGTAGTTCTTCGGTCTTGGCCGCGATGAGTGAACGCGGCACACGTCCCGGCGCGCTGGGCGCCGCGAGGGGTTTGCCGACGACCACCTGCACGCGGGAGAAGCGCGGGAGTTTGGCCCCGGCGGGCATCGCGCGATCGCTGCCGGCGATGCCGACGGGAACCGTAGACGCGCCGGTACGCGAGGCAACGAACATCGCCCCGTCACGCAACGCCTCCACGTGGCGTCCCTCGCGCCGTCCGCCCTCGGGGAAGAGGATCAGCGCTTGGCCCCGTCGCAGCACCTCCTCGGCGAGTCGCAGGGACTCACGGTCTGCGGTACCACGGGCCACGGGGAAGGCACCCACGTGGCGCAAGAGCATTCCGAGCACCGGCACGGGGAAAAGTTCCTGCTTGGCCATGAAGAAGACCTTGCGCGGTGAGATGAACAACGTGAAGACGAAGTCCACGTTGGAACGATGCACGGGCGCGATCAACACGGGCCCGGAACGCGGGATGTTCTCGCTGCCGCGCACCCGGGGGCGGAACAGGATCCACGAGAGCGCCGTCAAGATGGCCGCAATCACCCGGTAGAGCGGGGTCTTCTCAGGATTGAGGATCAGTTCGGTGTCTTCAGCCATCTCACGATCTCTTCTACCACTTGGTCGATGGACAGGTCGGTTGTGTCGATGACGACGGCGTCGCTCGCCTGGCGCAGGGGCGAGGCGACTCGTTCCCGATCAGCACTGTCACGCCGGGTCACCGAGGATACGCCCTCGTCACCCCGTCGGCGCGCCCGCTCGTCGAGCGAGGCCGTCAGGTACACCTTCAGGCGCGCGTCGGGAAAGACCACCGTTGCGATGTCGCGCCCCTCGACGACCGTGCCGGTCGGCTGGGCGGCCGCCCAGGCCCGTTGTCGGGTGACCATGGCCCGGCGTACCGCCGGGTTGGCCGCAATCGTCGAGACCGCAATGTTGACCGGCTCGCTTCGGATGGTCTCCTCGACGTCGACGCCGTTGATCGTCACCCGGGGCAGCGTGCTGATCGAGGCCCCGGCGGCGACCTGGGCGACCGCCTCAGCGTCAGCGGGGTCGATGCCGCGGCGCAGCACCTCGGCCGTGACCGCGCGATACATCGCCCCGGTGTCGAGGAACGACCATCCGAGCGCCGTGGACACGGCCCGCGCGACCGTGGACTTGCCCGAACCGGCCGGGCCGTCGATGGCGATGATCTGGGTCATCGCAGCCCGTTCAGATCGGAAAAGAACGAGGGGTAGCTCGACGCCACGGTCTCGATGCCGTCGATGATGCAACCCCGACCGGCCACGCCCGCGACGCCGGCCGCCATCACCATGCGGTGATCGAGGGTGGCCGGCTGGTGGAAGAACTGGAAGTTCGCAGCTGCGCCGAGGCCCTCGACGAAGAAATCGTCGCCCTTCGCCCAGACGCGACAGCCGAGCGCCTTCGCGAGCGCCATCGACCCCGCGAAGCGGTCCGACTCCTTCACGCGTAGTTCGCCCATCGCGATGAAGGACGTGACACCCGTCGCGGCCGCGGCCGCCACCGTGAGTGCGGGAACCTCGTCGACCGAGGGGATCTCCTCGGCGTGGATCGTCGTCGCGCGAAGCGGGGCCGAGCGCGAGGCCAGCCCGGTACCGTGCGCGTAGGCCACGAGTGACACGTCCGCCCCCATGCGACCTAAGACGCTCACGAAGCCAATCCGTTCCGTTGCGACGTCAATGGGTTCGACCCCGACGTCGGCGTCAGGGTGTAGTGCGCCCAACACGGCGAAGAATGCGGCCTGTGAGGGGTCCCCGGGGACCCGCCACGCGCGGGCCTGAGGGCGGGCGGGATGTACGGTGACCCGCCGACCGGCCCCGACGTCGACCACGTCGAGGGGCACGCCCGCGAGGGCCAGCATGTCCTCGGTCGCTCGGCGGGTCCGAACGCGCTCGTGCACAATCGTCGGGCCAGTCGCCGAGAGCCCGGCGAAGAGGATCGCCGACTTGACCTGGGCGCTCGGTACCGGTACGTCGTAGTCGATCCCGCGCAGGGAGCGCGAACCTACGACGTGGAGCGGCGCACAGAGTCGTTCTCCCTCGCCACGCAGCGTCGCGCCCATCGCGCGCAGTGGCACGGCGACGCGGTCCATCGGGCGGCGCGAGAGCGACGGGTCCCCCACGAGCACGTGTTCACCGTCAATCCCGCTGACGAGTCCCGCGACGAGTCGCATCGTCGTGCCTGAGTTGCCACAGTCCAACGGTGCGTTCGCCGCGTGCAGCCCGTCAGGGGCACCGGTGACGACGGTCTCAGTCCCCTCGACCACCCTCGACGCCCCGAGCTGCTCGATGATGACTCCGGTGCCGCGCACGTCATCGCCGGGTGACAGTCCGTCGATCCGGCTCGTCCCGGCGGCGAGGGCACTGACGAGCAACGCCCGGTGCGACGCGCTCTTGTCGCCCGGCACGCGTACCACGCCACGCAGGCGCGACGCGGCTGAGACGGTCTCGCTGCTCATCAACGCTCGAGCGTAACGGAGAAACCCATCGCGACGAGGGCATCGGTGAAACGCGACGCGTGCTGAGCGTCAACCGCGAGCAAGAGCGTGCCACTCACGCCCTCGATACCGTGCGCAATCTCAATGTCGAAGATGTTGACTCCCATGTCCGAGGCCGCCACGGTCACCGTCGCGAGCTCGCCGGGCCGGTCCGATACCGCCACGCGCAGGTACGCCAGTCGGTCAGCGCTGAGGGCCCGCCCGGGCAGTTGACGGCGCGCGACGGACGCCATGGCAAGCTTGGTGGCAATCTCCTCACGACGTCCTTCTTGCAAGGCGGCCCGGATGTTGGCGAGGCGCTCCTCGAGCGAGGTCAACGTCTGGGTGATGGCATCGCGGTTCTCGAACAACACGTCGGGCCAGATCGACGGATCGCCGGCCGCGATTCGGGTCATATCGCGAAAGCCCCCGGCCGCCAATTGCAGCAGGACGGCGTCCTGCTCGGCGGCCAGTGACGCCTCGTTCATCAAGGCGCCAGCGAGCAGGTGCGGCACGTGGCTGGCGAGTGCGACCAGACGGTCGTGATCGGCTGCGGTGATCGCCACAACGTTGGCGCCGAGCTCTCGCAGGTACCCGTGCAAGCGGCTGTAGTGACCGGGTTCGGTGGCTGCGGTCGGCGTGAGGACCCACGTGCAGCCGCGGAAGAGGTCGTCGCGTGATGCGCCGAGACCCCGCTGCTCGGATCCGGCCATCGGGTGACCGCCGATGAAGCGGGCGTCGTCCACCGTCGCGACGATCGCGGACTTCACGCCCGCCACGTCGGTGACGATGGCCTCGGGATCGTTGAGATGGTCGAGCACCTGGACCGCGAGGTCCGCGACGGCCCCGGCGGGCGTCGCGATCACCACGAACGTCGTCCCAGGAGCGGGTTGGGAGTCGGCGATGATCGACAACTCCTTGGCGCGCTCGACGATGTCGGGGGCGCGGTCGCTGCCCGTCACCGTCCAGCCGACGCTCGCGAGCGCTCGCGCGACCGATGCCCCGATGAGGCCCAGGCCCACGACGTGGGCGCGGCGCTCACTCGGGGAGGTCATCGCGCAGGGTTCGTGCGTCTCGCAGGTAGACGTGATGGATGTCGGTGCGTTCGGCGTCGGTGTAGACGTGCAGCAGCACGCGTACGCACCGCGGCATCGAACCCGGCACCGCGATCTCGCTGGCACACAGCAACGGGATATCGCCGAAACCGATTGCCCGCGCGGAGGTGGCGGGGAACGACGATGTCAGGTCGGGCGTGGTGGTGAGGATGACGCTCACGACATCATCGTGTTCGAGCTGGTTGCGGGCCATCAGCAGGGTCAAGAGCTCCTGGGTGGCCTCGGCGATCTCCTCGGGCGTGTCGACCGCACACGTCGTGGCGCCGCGCAAGGCTCGAATCTTGGCAGAAGTCATGCAGGCATCGTAGAGGCCATCTCATCGGTCATACCAACGGCCTCGAAAAGTCGACGGACCTCGGCGACTGACAGCTGGCGGTAGGCGCCCGGTGCGAGGGTCGCGTCGTGCAGGGGTCCGATGCGCGTACGGACCAGACGCGTCACATCGTGGCCGACCGCCGCGCACATGCGCCGGACCTGCCGGTTGCGGCCCTCGTGGATCACGATGCGCAACAGCCCCTCGCTCACGCGGCTGACCTGGGCCGGGCTCGTGACACCGTCGTCGAGCTGCACGCCCTCGCGCAGGCGTCGGATCGCGCCGGGCGACGGGTCGCCCTCGACGCGCACGAGGTACTCCTTGCCAATGTGCGAGCTCGGGTGAGTGAGCAGGTGGGCCAGGCGTCCGTCGTTGGTCAACAGCAGCAGTCCCTCGGTGTTCATGTCGAGTCGACCGACGGGGAAAACCCGCACCGGCGAGTTGATGAGGTCGAGCACCGTAGTGCGGCCGTGGGGGTCCGAGGCCGTCGTGACGACGCCATCTGGCTTGTTGAGTAGGAAGTACACGGTGTTCTGTGTGGTCGCCGCCAGTGCGCCATCGACGCAGATGATGTTGACCGCCGGGTCCACCCGGTTACCGAGTTCGGCAACGCGGCCGTCGATGGTCACACGGCCCTCGGTGATGAGCAATTCACACGAGCGTCGCGATCCGTAGCCGGCCCTCGCGAGGGTCTTCTGGAGCCGCTCGCCTTCCAAACTAGGCCCCCTCGGACAGGTCGTCTATGGGATCGCGCAGACTCGCGAGGAGTTCATCGGCGACGGCAACCGGTGCCATGAACTGCTCGATCGGGGGCAGCTCGGACAACGCCGCGAGTCCCAGCCGGTCCAAGAAGAGGTCCGTGGTGCCGTAAAGGATGGACTGGCCCGGTCCCGCCACGCGACCGCGCTCTTCGATGTAGCCGCGCTGCTCGAGCAGTCGGGTGACCCCGTCGACGTTGACCCCGCGCAGCGCAGTGATCTGGGCGCGTGATATCGGCTGGCGGTACGCGATGATCGCCAGCGTCTCCAGGGCCGCTGAGCTGAGTCGGTGCGAGACGTCGCGGTTGGCGAATCGAGTGACCCACTCGGCGACGTCCGGCGAAGACTGCATCACCCAGCCGCTCGCCAATTCGCTGACCGTGAAGCCGCGCCGGTCCCGCTCGTACTCCTCGCGCAACGCACGCAGCGCCTCTCGGACCCGCCCAGCGTCCTGGTCGACGACGTCAGCCAGCTCCTCGGCCGAGATCGGCTCGAGAGCGACGGTGAGCATCGCCTCAAGTTTCTGCTCGAGTGACCGTTCATCCCTCATAGGTGTCCACGCTTCCTAGTTCCAGTCCGGGCCCGTCGTTCACCCAGAGGATCTCGACGTCGCCGAAGGTTTGACCCTGGCCCAGGGTCACGTGCCCCATCTTGCACAGCTCGAGCAACGCGAGGAAGTGCACGATGATCTCGATGCGCGTGGTGAGCGTGCCCGTCAGCGATCGGAACGACAGGCGCCCGAGCGACGGGAGCCGCTGCGCGAGCGCGACCACGGTCTCGGCGACGGTCACGGCGTCCACGGTCACGTGGTTGAGCCGCACGACCGCGACGGGTTTCTCCTCGATCCCGCGCAGGTAGGCGAGCGCGAGCGCCGACGGCGTGACCCCGGCGAGCAGATCGGGTGGTTGGACCTCGAAACCGTCGTCGATCCCCCGTAGCCGCGGGAAGGAGCGCCCCGCGCGATCAAAGAGGGAGACGAACGTGTCGGCGACCGTGGCGTAGGTCCGCAGGTCGAGCAGGCGCGCGAGCAACACGTCGCGCTCCTCCCAGCCGACGAACTCCTCGTCGGGCTCGGCGTCATCGCGGCCGGGCAGCAGACGCTGGCTCTTCATCTCCAAGAGGATCGACGCAACGAGCAGGAATTCGGAGAGTTGGTCGACCTCGATGACAACGGCGTCGTCGCGCAGCGCGGCGACGAACTCGTCGACGATGGGACTGAGGGGAATCTCGAGCACGTCGAGGTCGTGTCGGCTGATCAGTTGCAAGAGCAGCTCGATTGGTCCACTGAACGACGGCGTCGTCACGACGTAAGTCACGGCGACAGATTACCGGACCTGGTCGCACCGCGGTGGACCCCTAGAATTGCGAGATGCGCGTCTTCTCGGGTATCCAGCCTTCTGGCGACTTGCACATCGGCAACTACCTCGGTGCGGTCAAGCAGTGGGTGGTGGCCCAGTCGACCGACTCGCTCTACTGCGTCGTGGACCTGCACGCGCTCACACTGCAGATCGACCCCGCCACGTTGCGCGCGCAGACAGACGACCTACTAGCTATGTTGATCGCGGCTGGGCTGGACCCGTCGCGCTGCACGCTCTTTGTCCAGAGCCACGTGCCGTACCACGCCCAGCTCAGTTGGCTGCTTGAGTGCGTGGCCACCTACGGCGAGCTCACGCGCATGACCCAGTTCAAGGAGAAGGCCGAGCGCCAGGAGGGCTACCGCGTGGGGCTGCTCACCTACCCCGTCCTGATGGCGGCGGACATCTTGCTCTACCAAACCGACCAGGTACCCGTCGGTGACGATCAGCGCCAGCACCTCGAGCTCGCCCGCGACCTCGCCGAACGGTTCAACAACCGTTACGGCGCGGTCTTCACCATTCCCGTCGGTGTCCAGCCGCCCGCCGCCGCGCGGGTCATGGACCTCCAAGAGCCGACTCGTAAGATGTCAAAGTCGGTGTCAAGCCCGCTCGGGACCATCTACGTCCTGGACCCGCCCGAGGCGATCGAGCGTAAGGTGAAAAAGGCGGTCACCGACACCGACGGCGAGATGCGCTTCGACTGGGAGCACAAGCCGGGACTAGCCAACTTGCTCGAGATCTACGCGGGTTTCAGCGCGGAGCGACCCGACGCCGTCGCCGCGCGCTATTCGCGCTACGGCGACTTGAAGCGCGAGCTCGCCGACTTGATGATCGCCGAACTCGCGCCCATCGCTGAACGGTATCGCGAGTTGCGCGCGGGCGGTCCCGAACTGCACGACATCGCCAACGACGGCGCCGAGAAGGCACAACGCCTCGCCGGCGCCACCTACCGACGCGCGGCCGAAGCGATGGGTCTCTAGTAGCGCCTCGTCGAGCCGGTCCTCACACGAGCAGGCTGATCCACCAGTTCTGCAGTGAGTACAACCAGTTCGTGCCCACATGCAAGAACATCGAATCGACGATGATCAACACCATGACGATGGGCAGGGCCTTCATCCGAAAGCGGTAGTAGCTCGGCAGGTGTCGATTCGGCACGAATCGCTCAATGATCGCCGAGCCGTCTAGTGGCGGTATCGGCAGCAGGTTGAACACGGCGAGGGTGAGGTTCACGATGCCAAAGGTGACCCCGAACTGGAGCATCCACGAGCTGTACGTGACGTGGATGGCCAACTCGCTGATGAGATAGCCCACACCCGACAAGATGATGTTGACGAGCGGACCGGCAAGGGACACGTAGAGCGATTGGCGCCTCGGATTGCGCAGGCGGCTGATGTTCACCGGCACGGGCTTCGCGTAACCGAACGCCGGTAGGTGGCTCAAGATCAGCAGGGCCGGTAGCAGCACCGTGCCGAAGGGGTCCACATGACGAAGCGGGTTCAGCGTGAGCCGGTGGTTCTCCTTGGCGGTCGGATCACCGAAGAAGTTAGCCACATAACCGTGGCTCACCTCGTGCAGCACGATGGACGGGACGATCGCGAGAAAGAAGTAGACGTAACTCGACAACTTCCCTCTCCTAGCCGTGGGCCCGCGGATGGGCTCCCCGATAAACCTGCTGCAATGACGAAACCGATACCGCGGTGTAGATCTGCGTGGTCGCGATCGAAGCGTGACCGAGCAGTTCTTGGACCACTCTAATGTCAGCACCGTGGGCGAGCATGTGCGTGGCGCAACTATGGCGGAAAACGTGGGCGCTGATGCGGTGTCGTTCGATGCCCACCTCGAGCGCCCGACGGGCGATGATGGCGTCCACCCCCTGACGCGAGAGCGGTGTGCCCCGAGCGTTGAGCAAGAGAACCGAGGAGCGCGTCTGGGACAGCGTGGCGCGGCCGCCCGGTTCGAGGTACTCCTCCAGCGCGCGGCGTAGCGCCCGACCCATCGGCACGAGGCGTTGTTTCGCGCCTTTTCCAGTGACCTTGATCAACTCCTCGTCGAAGTCGAGGTCCTCGATGCGAACCCCCACGGCTTCTGAGACCCGGCTACCCGTGCCGTAGAGCAGTTCGAGGAGCGCCCGGTCCCGTCGGTCGAGCGCCGTGGTGCTCGGAATCGAGTCGAGCAGCGCGAGCATCTCAGCCTCGTCCAGGGGGTGCGGCAACGAGCGCCCGCGGTGTGTGCCACGCACGTGGACCGTCGGATCGACCGCGATGAGCCCTTCATCGGCCAAGAATCCGTACCATCCCCGTAGTGAGGCGAGCGCGCGCGCGATGCTCGACGGGGCGCGACCGCGGTCCTGGAGGGTGACGAGATACGCGTCGACGTCGCCGGCGCTGACGTCACGCGGTCCGCTCCCGCGCTCCGTGGTCCAGGTGATGAAGGCCGCCAGATCACGGCGGTAGGCGTCGAGGGTGGCGCGACTGCGGCCCTTCTCGACAATCAACCAGACGAAGTACTCGTCCAGGAGCCGCTCAACGTCGCTCAAAGAGTTGTCCGTAGACCAGGTTGAGCGCCACCGCCATGGTGGAATCGATCGCGGGTTCGTCATCGAGGATGTCGCGCAACTGGTCGGGTGAGTACCAGTCGACCGTCGAGGCTGATTCCTCGGGTCCGGCTGGTCGGCGCTCGCCCATCGTCAAGGAACCGGCCTCGAAGATGTGCATCAGCTGGGTCGACCAGCCCGGTGACACCATGAAGGTACCGAGCAGTCGCCAGTAGTCGGCGTCACAGCCCAGCTCCTCGTGGAGCTCACGCTTGGCGGCGTCGAGCGGCGCTTCGGCATCAACGTCCAGAGTCCCGGCCGGGATCTCAAGGGTGTAGCGGTCAAAGGGCGCGCGATACTGGCGAAGCACGCCCACGCGGCCTTGGTCGTCGCGCGCGATGATCGCCACCGCGCCGGGATGGGTGACGACGTCACGGTGGAACGAGCGATCCCGATGCTCGACCGTACGGCGCTCCACGGCGAACACGTGTGACTTGAGGAGCGATGAGACCGCGGTGATCTTGAAGTCGTCGCTCACGTGGCGGCGTCGACTGACGTGGGGTCGATGATGTGGGGCTCTCGACCCTCCGCCCGCGACGCGGCCGCCGTCACCAACCCGAGGAACAACGGGAGCGGACCGCGTGACGTC
>JAJYDR010000060.1 GCA_021777285.1 Actinomycetes bacterium | reverse complement strand
GCTGAGGCCCGCGCCCGTCTACTGTCCAAACGCGACGGGGCACCGATGAACGTCTATCAGTGCGCCGTCTGTGCCAAGTGGCACGTCGGCCACAACAAGTAATCCGGCGCGAGCACCTTCGGCCCCCGTTGGTTCGCCGGACGCCGCGACCAAGTCGACCCGGGGCCGCCCGGGACGATCAGGCGATGTTCGCACGCAAGCCGCGCACCACCGGGCGTCCGGCGCTGACCCAACTGCTCGTGCCACCGATGACCGCGCGCACATCGTGACCGATCCGAGCGAGGTGCGCCGCGGCGACCCGGCTTCGACTGCCGCTCTGGCAGATCACGTAGATCGGGGGACCAATCGGCAGTTCGCGCGCCACGTCGGGCACGGTGCTGAGCGGGACGAGCCGAGCACCGGGGACGTGACCGGCCTCGTATTCGTGGGGCTCGCGCACGTCCAGGACGTGGGCACCGTCGGCGTGGGCGGCGATGAACGTACGGACGTCGACTTCAGAAATCACTGATTACCTCCTGTGGGACGCTGATCGAGTATACCCCATGGGGTATCCGGGCCAATCGCCTCCAATCGACCCCGACCGGCGAATCCATCGCCGCAGCCAGTGCCCGCCGGTCGCGATGGTACGCTGGGGTCGCTGTACAACGGGAGCTCGGACGTACCGGGCTGAGAGGGTGGCTGGCCTACGGGCCGCAGTGCCACCGACCGTCGAACTTGTCCGGGTAATGCCGGCGTAAGGAGGTCATGGTGACCAGCCAGCCAGATTCGTCATTCACATTGGTTTCGGGAGACCGTCACGCCGAAGTGCCGCGGACCCTCGTCGAGCCCGTCCCTCAACCACTCGGGATCATTGATCAGTTCGGGCTGTGGGGCAACCTCGGCGTCAGTCTGCTCGGCTTCACCGGTGCCATCTTCGTCCTGCAGCCCAACGGCGGCGGGACCCCCGAACTCTCGCTACTCGCCGCGCTGACGGCGATCCTGCTCGGCACGGTGCTTGGCACCCTCGCGATCGCGTTCTCGGGCGTCGCCGGTGCGCGCACGGGTGCGCCGGCCATGGTCTTGCTCCGGGGCGTCTTCGGGAGCCGACTGTCCTACCTGCCAACCTTAATCAACATCGTGCAGCTGCTGGGTTGGGGGATCTTCGAGCTCGTCACCATCGCAACGGCCGCGCGAACCGTCGAGCCAGGTCTCGCCCAGTGGGCCTACGTGCTCATCGCGGGGGTGATCACGGGGCTCTTGACCCTGTACCCGCTCGGGGCCATCCGTATCCTGCGGCGCATCGCCACGCCAGCCGTGCTGGTGGTGCTCGTCTACCTCTTCGTCGAGTTGCTTCGTCACCCGATGCCCGCACTCGCCCACGGCACCTGGACCGGCTTCTGGGCGGCGACCGACACAGTCATCGCCGTCGCGATCTCCTTCGCCCCGCTCGCCGCCGACTACACGCGTCACTCGCGCACACCCCGCACGGCCTTCTGGGGCGCCTTCGTCGGCTACGGCGTCACCCAGGTGCTCTGCTACGTGATCGGCCTGGTGGCTCTCGTGACCGTGGCGCGCTCACCGTCGGACATCTACGGCGCATTCATCGCCGTGCCCCTCGGCACCCTCGCCTTCGCGCTGCTCGCCGCGCGCGAACTCGACCAGTCCTTCGCGGACGTGTACTCGACCGTCGTCTCGATCCAGAACCTTCGGCCACTCTGGGACCGGCGCGTGCTCGCACTCATCGTGTCGGCGCTCACCACGGCACTGGCCCTCGGGATCAACATCGCCGACTACGAGAACTTCCTCGTCCTGCTCGGATCGGTGTTCGTCCCACTGACCGCGGTGTTCATCGTCGACTTCTTCCTGCTCTCCAAGGGGCACCTCAACCTCTCGTCGCGGGCCCAGAGCCGCTCGACGATGCTCGTTCCCTGGGCGATCGGCTTCGTCATCTACCAGCTGATCAACCCCGGCTACATCGGCTGGTGGGTCGCAATGTGGGCGCGCATCGCGGTCGCGCTGCACTTCCACGCGCCGAGTTGGATGTCGGCCTCGCTCACATCCTTCGTGGTGTCAGTGGTCGCGACGCTACTCACCGGCGCGCTCGTCAACCTGCGCGCGCGCCGCACCGAGCCGCTTCGCGTCGAGGCCGACGCCGAGGCGTGACCACGTCCGACGACGAACGGAACCAGCCCGATGGACTCGTCCACGGGATGGGAAACGACCTCGTCGTCCCCGACTGGCCGGCGATCGCCGCGGCGGAAGCCACCGAGGTCCTCGGTCACTACGTCGAGGACCGCTCGCGAACGAACGTCGCGACGATCCTCTGGCGCAGCCCACGGCCGATGTCGGCCGCGGCGCTCGTCGAGTTGAAGAGCCGGACGTACTTTCTCAAGCGTCACGACGTTCGCGTTCGATCGCGCGAACGCCTCGCGCTCGAGCACGCCTTCGTCGACCACTTGCGGTCACGCGGCCTGAACACACCGGCGGTCCTCGCGACACCTGACGGCTCGACCGTGTACGAACGGGGGCGAGTCCTCTACGAGGTCTACGAGCAAGCGGCCGGCGTCGATCGCTATCGCGACGTCCCCTCGTGGCACCCGTTCCTGTCGCGCGCGCACGCCGGCGCCGCCGGCGCGGCCCTCGCCCGTTTCCACCGGGCCGCGGCCGGTTTCGACGCCGCGCCGTGGGGCTTCGGTCCCCTGCTCGATTCGGTTGCGGTCATCCTCGCCCCCGACCCCGAGGCGGCCTATCGCCACCTCGTCACCACTCGGCCGGGCCTCGTTCGCGCGACGGCGACCTACGACGTCCTCGGAGATTACGCGTCGGTCCTCGCCGGACCGATCGAGTCCGCGGCCTCCCATCTCGGCGACGTCGCGACGCAGTGGACCCACGGCGACTGGCACGGCTCGAACCTCACGTGGCGTGACGCGACCCCGCAGGCCGATGTTGCGAGCGTGCTCGACCTCGGCCTGTCGAACCGCACCTTTGCACTGCACGACCTCGCCGTCGCGATTGAGCGCAGCGCCATCGACTGGCTCGACACCGCTGGCGTGAGGGCCGTCACGGTCGACTACGGCGCCCTCGATGCCCTGCTCGATGGCTACGACGGGATCATCACGCTCACCGACGATGACCTCGCCACACTCGGCGCGGTGTTACCGATCGCCCACGTCGAGTTCGCCCTCTCCGAGGTCGAGTACTTCGGCGGGGTTCTCGACTCCTCGGCCAACGTCGAGCTCGCCTACCGGTCCTACCTGCTCGGTCACGTCGAGTGGTTCGACTCCCCGACCGGAACCGCGCTGCGCTCGCACCTGGGCGCAGGCCGAGCGCGCCAGCGCGCGTAACACCGATCCCGCCGCCACCGAAGGCCGTGGTCACACGGATGATCCCTCCCGAGTCACCAGTAAGGTGGTTGGGTGAGGCTTTCCTGCGTGAGCAGTCGAGTGGTCGCGGCGGCCGTGGTGGGCTACATCGGCGCCGCTCCCATCCCCGACGCGGCGATACGCGACGTCGTGCCCCTCATCGCGGTAGCGGCCACGCTCGCGTGGCTCCGTCTGAAGGGCCGGGGGTCGTCGTGTGCCACGCCGGTCACACCGTTGGAGCCGCACGCCGAACGTGAGAGGTCGTCGCAGTTGACGAACGTTGAGAGGACAGAGGAACACCATGTCAAGTGAGCAGTCTCGCGCCAAGGTCGCGTTCATGATCATCAGTGACGACCCCGCACGCGCCGTGCCCGGCATGGTGATGGCCACGCGCATGAAGGCCAACCGCGGCGCCGATGTGCGGGTCCTGTTCTTCGGTCCCGCCGTCAAGCTGGCCGCGAGCGCCCTCATCGACACCCAGCTCGCCGAGATGCGAGACGCCGGTATCGGCGCCACCGCCTGTCGGGCCAACGTCGAACAGTACGAGGTGGCCGCCGAGATCGGCGTTCGCCCGCTCGAGCTCGTGGCTGCGGGAGCCGAGGTCGAGTCCTTCGCCCTCGAGGGCTACACCGTCGTCAGTTTCTAGCGCCCACGGCGAGCAACAGCACGCTTCCGAGGATGACATTCACTTCAGTGATGAACTAATTGCACATCGTGCAGTGAATCAGGCATACTGGGTCCGTGGTGGCAGACCCCATCGGACGGCGAGAACGTAAGCGTCTCGCGACCCATCACGCCTTGCGCGTGGCCGCGCTGCGTCTGGGCGCCGAGCGCGGGATACGTGACGTCACCGTCGAGGAGATCGCGACGGCAGCTGACGTCTCGGTGCGGACGTTCTACGACCACTTCCCCTCCAAGGAGGACGCGATCATCGGATTCGACGCGTGGCGCGTGGACCAGTTGCGCGACTCACTGGCCAGCCGACCCGCTGACGAGGCGCCGCTCGAGGCGCTGCGGGTCGTGATGGGCCAACTCTTTCACGAATCGAGTGACGAGTGGCCATTGCGCATGCGCGCGATCAGCGCCGAGCCCGCCCTCATCGGACGGATGTTCGTCTCCTTCATCACCTATGAGCGCGCCCTCGTCGAGGTGATCGCCCGGCGGACCGGTCTCGACCCCGAGCGCGACCCGTACCCGGCGCTGGTGACCGCCGTCGCCACCGCCGCCTTTCGGGCCTCGATGACGACGGCGCGCGCGAGCAGTGGCGCGCTCGACCCCGCCACGACCTTCGACGCCGCGATCGCCCGGTTGCGTCCCGCGCTGGACCCGACCGTAGACGGGAGCGGACGAGCCCCGTGCTGATCCGACTCCTTCGTACCCACCTGCGTCCCTACCGCGCCCAGGTGCTGCTGCTTAGCGCGTTGCTCGTCGCCCAGACGGTCGGCAACCTCTACCTGCCGAACTTGAACGCCGACATCATCAACGGCGGGGTCGTCACCGGCAACCTGCACTACATCGTCCGCACCGGCGTCTGGATGATCCTGCTCACCCTCGCGATCGGTCTCTTCGCCGTGATCGCCGTCTACTGGGCCTCTCGGGTCTCGATGGCTGTCGGCGCCGACCTGCGTCGGGCGGTCTTTACCCGTGTGCAGTCCTTCTCCGCGCGCGACGTGAACCACTTCGGCACGGCGTCACTCATCACGCGCAACACCAACGACATCCAGCAGATCCAGATCTTCTTGCAGATGGCGCTCACCATGATGGTGATCGCTCCGATCATGTCCGTCGGCGGCATTGTGATGGCGATTCACGAGGGAGCGAAACTCTCCTTGTTGTTGCTGGTCTCGATCCCGGTGATGACCACGTTCATCGGCGTCGTCATGGTCCGGGTCATCCCGCTGTTCCGCTCGATGCAGGCCAAGATCGACCGCATCAACCAGGTATTGCGCGAGCAGATCACGGGGGTGCGCGTCATCCGCGCCTTCGTGCGTAACGAGGCCGAGGCCGATCGCTTCGAAGTCGCCAACGCCGACCTGACCGGCACGGCCCTGCGCGTGAACCGCATCTTCGCGCTCACGATGCCGATCATGATGGTGATATTGAACCTGTCGAGCGTGGCCGTCCTCTGGTTCGGTGGCCGGTTCGTCAGTGAGGGCTCAATGCCGATCGGCAACCTGACGGCGTTCCTGACTTACATCTTGCAGATCCTCACCTCGGTGATGATGGCCGTGATGGTCACGATTCTCGTACCGCGCGCGGCCGCGAGCGCGGAGCGCATCGCCGAGATCCTCGACACCGTGCCCTCCATCAGCGACCCTCCAGCGCCCATCACGCCGACGCCGACCGGCTCGGTGCGTCTTTCCGGGGTGTCCTTCGCCTACCCGGGCAGCGAGAGACCCGTTCTCGACGAGGTAACCGTCGACTTCGAACCGGGTGTCACGAGCGCGATCATCGGTGGAACCGGGAGCGGCAAGACCACACTGGTCGCATTGGTCCCCCGACTCTTCGACGTCACCGCGGGCGCGGTCGAGGTCCACGGCGTCAACGTGCGCGACCAGTCCCAGGAGTCGCTGTGGTCGTCGATTGGTCTCGTGCCCCAGACCGCCTATCTCTTCAGCGGCACCGTCGCCTCCAACCTTCGCTTCGCGCGACCTGACGCTACCGACGCCGAGCTCTGGCGCGCCCTCGAGGTGGCCCAGGCGCGAGACTTCGTCGCGACCATGCCCGGCGGGCTCGACGCACCGATCGACCAGGGCGGCACGAACGTCTCGGGTGGCCAGCGTCAGCGACTCGCTATCGCACGCGCCCTCGTCAAGCGGCCACGCATCTATCTCTTCGACGACTGCTTCTCGGCGCTCGATGCCGCCACTGACACCCGACTCCGCGAGGCGTTGCGCGAGCAGACCGCCGAGGCGACTGTCATCATCGTCGCCCAACGCGTCAGCACGATCATGCACGCCGATCGGGTCGTCGTACTCGACGACGGGCGCGTCGTCGGCGTGGGCACCCACGACGAGTTGGTCGAGTCCTGTGAGTCCTACCGCGAGATCGTCATCTCCCAACTCGGTGAGGGGGCGCTCAAATGACGATGGGGCCGATGCACGCGATGCGCGGGGCCGCTGCGCCGCCGCGCACGAGCAAGGACGTGCGCTCCACGCTTCGCCGGCTGTTGCGTCGGCTGCGCCCCGAGCGCTGGCGGCTGCTCGGGGCGCTCGTGCTCGGGGTCACCTCGGTCGCCTTCATGGTCTCGGGACCGCAGATCCTCGGCAACGCGACCAATGTCTTGTTTGACGGAATCATCGCTAAACGACTCCCCGCGGGGCTCACGATGGCCCAGACGCTGCACTACCTGCGCACCCACGGACACGGCCAGACGGCGGCGATGATCGCCGGGCTCCACCTGACACCTGGGGTCGGAGTGAACATAACCCGCATGGGTGTGATCCTCGGGGTCGCCGCCCTCGTCTACCTCGGCGGGGCCGGCTTCAGCTACCTCCAGGGCTTCACGATGGCCGGTGTGACCCAACGGACGGTGTCGGGTCTGCGACGCGAGGTCGAAGTGAAAATGAGCCGACTGCCGTTGCGCTACTTCGACAGCCACCCCCACGGCGACGTGCTCAGCCGCGTCACCAACGACATCGACAACCTCACCACGACGATCCAGCAGGGGCTCAGCCAGCTGCTGACGTCGTTCCTGACGATCATCGGCGTGCTCTCGATGATGCTCTGGATCTCGCCATTGCTCGCGGTCGTGGCTATCGTGACGATTCCCCTCGCCTTCGTCATCACCTTCGTCATCGCTCGTCGGTCCCAGGTTCAGTTCGCCGCCCAGTGGCGCCAGACCGGCACGCTCAACGGCCTCGTCGAGGAGACCCACAGCGGGCACGAGCTGGTGCAGGTCTTCGGGCGCCGCGAGGCCACCATCGAGGAGTTCAACGACCAGAACCATCGGCTCTACCGCTCGAGCTTTCGCGCCCAGTTCCTCTCGGGGATCGTCCAGCCCTCGGTCCAGTTCATCTCGAACGTCAACTACGTTGTCATCGCCGTCGTCGGCGGCTACCGGGTCGCGACGGGTCTGCTGACCCTCGGCGCGGTCACCGCCTTCATCCAGTACTCGCGCCAGTTCACGATGCCCATCATGCAGATCGCCGGTCAGATGAACATGCTGCAGTCGGGTCTCGCGTCCGCCGAGCGGGTCTTTGAGTTCCTCGATGCCGACGAGGAGTCGCCCGAGCAGTTGACCTCGAACGTCGCGCCGGCGCACGAGCGCGGCGGACACGTGACATTGGAACACGTCTTGTTCCGCTACGAACCCGAGCACCCGCTCATCGACGACTTCAGCCTGGACGTGGCCCCGGGCGAGACCGTGGCGCTCGTGGGACCGACCGGCGCGGGCAAGACGACGGTCGTCAACCTGCTCGTGCGCTTCTATGAAATCGACGGTGGACGGATCCTGCTCAATGGCGTCGACTACCGGGACCTCACGCGCGACGAGGTGCGTCGGGCCTTTGGGATGGTGCTCCAGGACACGTGGGTCTTCGCCGGCACGATCCGCGACAACATCGCCTACGGGCGGCCCGAGGCGAGCGACGACGAGGTCGTCGAGGCGGCGCGCGCCGCCCACGTCGACAACTTCGTGCGCACCCTCCCCGACGGCTACGACACCCTGCTCGACGACGAGGCCTCCAACCTGTCCTCGGGGCAAAAGCAGTTGCTCACCATCGCGCGGGCCTTCCTCGCCGACCAGAGCGTGCTCATCCTCGACGAGGCTACAAGCAACGTCGACACCCGCACCGAGGTGCTGATCCAAGAGGCCATGGCCCGGTTGCGCGAGGGTCGCACGAGCTTCGTCATCGCCCACCGGCTCTCCACGATCCGCCACGCCAACGTCATCTTGGTGATGGACCACGGCCGCATCGTCGAACAGGGCGGCCACGACGAGCTCATGGCCAGCCAGGGGCTCTACTACACGCTCTACAACAGCCAGTTCGCGGGCGCGACGACCTGAACAGGCCCCGGGACGGGAGTCTCGCCCACAGTCACTAGCCTGGCAGCCGCGTGACAATCCTCGTCGACCTCCAGCACGTCAGCCTGCGCGGCGCCGATCGGACCGTGCTCGACGACCTCTCACTCACCGTCTCAGACGGCGAGCGCATCGGCGTCGTCGGGATCAACGGGACCGGCAAGACCGCGCTGCTCAAGATCGTCGCGGGGACTCTCGTCCCCGACAGCGGGGAGATCCGCCGCGGTCGCGACGTCCGGGTCCGGGTGCTCGAACAAGAGCCAGACCTACCCGTCTCGAGTGTGCGCGACGCGCTCGGTCACGGCTGGCAGGTCGACGCGGCGCTCGACCGGCTCGACATGCTCGGCTTCGTCGACGCCGCGACCACGGAGCTCTCGGGCGGCCAGCGCAAGCGCGTGGCCCTCGCGCGGGTCTTCGCCGAGCCCGCCGACCTGCTGGTCCTGGACGAACCGACCAACCACCTCGACCTCAACGCCATCCGCTGGTTGGAGCAGAACCTGCTCGAGTTCCGCGGGGGCGTCGTGCTCGTGAGCCACGACCGGTTCCTGCTCGACCAGGTGACGACGCGCATGGTCGAGATCGACCGCGGGACGGTCTACGTCCACGGCGGCGGCTACAGTCGGCTCCTCGAAGCCCAGGCCGAGCGCGAGGCGCAGGCGGCCTCGGCCGAGCAGGTGCGACGCAACCTCGCGCGCACCGAGCTCGCCTGGCTGCGTCGGGGCGTGAAGGCACGCTCGACCAAGCCCCAGGCCCGGATCGACGCCGCGAATCGGCTCCTCGCCGAGCGCCCGAGCGCCGCGGCGCGCTCGGGCTCCCTCGATCTGAGCACCCAGACCCCCCGACTCGGCAACACCGTCATCCGCGCCCACCACGTCGCCTTCGCCTACGACGGCGCCCCCACCCTCTTACACGACGTCGACCTCGACCTCGGCCCCGGTGACCGGATTGGCATCGTCGGGCGAAACGGCGCGGGCAAGTCGACCCTGCTCGACCTGCTCGCCGGACGACTCGTGCCCGGAGGCGGGACCGTGAAGCAGGGCCCGACGGTCGTCACCGCCTACTTCGAGCAGCACGCGACCGAGATCGACGTGACCAAGACCGTCCAGGAGCTCGTCGCGGGCCCGCACGGGGTGCCCGGCTCGCCCCAGGACGTGGCGCTCATGAAACGGTTCTGGTTCACCGGGGCACTGCCCGCCACCAGGGCCGGTGAGCTCTCGGGCGGCGAGCGGCGCCGGCTCCAGCTGCTGCTCGCGCTCGCCAAGCGACCGAACGTCCTCTTCCTCGACGAGCCGACCAACGACCTCGACCTCGAGACGATCCGCCTCGTCGAGGACTTCCTGAGCGAGTGGCCGGGCACCCTCGTCGTCGCCTCGCACGACCGCACCTTCCTCAGTCGCACCACCGATCGCCTCCTCGAGGTCCACGCCGACGGTCGCGTCGGGGACGTGCCCGGCGGCATCGACGCCTGGATCGCGCGGACCCTCGAGGCCGGGCCCGGCGACGCGGCGCGCGAGCAGCCGAGCGCCGTGCCGCGGGGCCGGGCGTTGCGCGACGCGGAAAAGGAGATGACCCGGCTCGAACGGCGCAAGCAGACCCTGAGCGAGAAGCTCTCGGCCGTCACGACCGTCGAGGAGCAGACCCGGCTCGGACTGGAGCTCGAGGGTGTGCTGCGCGACCTGCACGCGGCCGAGACGGCCTGGCTCGCGTTCTTCGACTGACGACGGCGTCACCCCGTTACCGTACGAAGGCGTCGGACACGAGGTAATAGTTGACAAGTTCCATCATATTTATCTACTATGTCCAGTCACGACGTCGGCTTCCCGACACGACCAAGGAGCACCGATGACTGAATGGGGATTCGAGACCCGCCAGATCCACGCGGGGGCCGTCGCCGACCCCACGACCGGGGCCCGGGCCGTGCCGATCTACCAGACCGCGAGCTACGTCTTTCGTGACACCGATCACGCGGCGGCGCTCTTTGGACTGAGCGAGCTCGGCAACATCTACACCCGCATCATGAACCCCACCCAGGGCGTCTTCGAAGAGCGCATGGCGTCCCTCGAGGGTGGCGTCGCCGCCCTCGCGGTCGCCTCCGGTCAGGCGGCCGAGACCGTGGCGCTGCTCAACCTCGCCGAGGGCGGTGGCCACATCGTCGCGTCGGCCTCGCTCTACGGCGGTTCCTACAACCTGCTGCACTACACGTTGCCCAAGCTCGGGATCGAGACCACCTTCATCGACGACCCCGACGACCTCGACGCCTGGGCCGCGGCCGTGCGCCCCAACACCCGCGCCTTCTACGCCGAGTCCCTCGGCAACCCCAAGGGTGACGTGCTCGACTTCGAGGGCGTCAGCCGCGTCGCCCACGAGCACCGCATCCCCCTCGTCGTGGACAACACCCTGGCGACCCCCTACCTGGTGCGCCCACTCGAGCACGGGGCCGACATCGTGATCCACTCGGCCACCAAGTTCATCGGCGGCCATGGCACCTCCATCGGCGGCGTCATCGTCGACGGCGGCACCTTCGACTACGAGGGCAGCGGCCGCTTCGCGTCCTTCACCGAACCCGACCCCAGCTACCACGGCCTGGTCTTCGGTCAGCTGCCCGAGGCGCTATTCCCCGCGCGATTCGCCCTGAAGGCCCGGCTGCAGTATCTGCGCGACACCGGCCCGGCGATCTCGCCCTTCAACGCCTTCTTGCTGCTCCAGGGACTCGAGACCTTGAGCCTTCGCATGGAACGACACGTCGCCAACGCGACCGCGGTCGCGCAGTGGCTCGAGGCGCGCACCGACGTCACGTGGGTCGCCTTCAGCGGGCTCGCCTCGAGCCCGTGGCACGAGCGCCAGCAGCGCTACCTGGCGCGCGGGGGCGGAGCCATCGTCTCCTTTGGCATCGAGGGCGGGGCCGACGCGGGGCGTCGCTTCATCGAGGGTCTCGAGCTCTTCAGCCATTTGGCTAACGTCGGGGACGTGCGTAGCCTCGCCATCCACCCGGCCTCCACGACCCACTCGCAGTTGACCGAGTCCGAACAGCTGACGACCGGGGTCACCCCGGACCTCGTGCGCCTGTCGGTCGGCATCGAGTCGATCGAGGACATCCTGGCCGACTTGACGGTGGGGTTCGAGGCCGCTCGGCGGGCGTGAACGACGCCCCTTACTGGCGGCCCGGGGACGACCACGGCCGACGCCAGTTCGTCGAGGTCGACGGCGCCGGACGCGGCATCGACCTCGAAGGTGGGGGCCACCTCGCGAGTGTGACCATCGCCTACGAGACCTGGGGCGAGCCGAACGACGCGGGCACCAACGCGGTGCTCGTACTGCACGCGCTCACCGGCGACTCCCACGTGGCCGGTCCGGTCCAAGCGGGCCACCCGACGCCGGGCTGGTGGGACGGGGTGGTCGGGCCAGGACTCGCCATCGACACCGACCGGTACTTCGTGGTCTGTCCGAACGTGCTCGGGGGCTGTCAGGGAACGACGGGCCCGTCCAGCCTCGCACCCGACGGCCGCCCCTACGGCTCGCGGTTCCCGGTGGTGACGATCCGCGACATGGTGGCCGTGGAGACGATGCTCGCCGACCACCTGGGGATCGAGCGCTGGATGGCGGTCGTGGGTGGCTCGATGGGCGCCATGCGCGCCCTCGAGTGGGCCGTCGCGCACCCGAACCGGCTCGAGCGCGCCGTCGTGGTCGCGACCGGGGCGGCCGGCACCGCCGACCAGATCGCCCTGTGCTCGTTGCAGGTGCGCGTCATCCGCGCTGACGCCGACTTCCACGACGGCGACTATTACGAAGGGCCGGGCCCGCGAACGGGGCTCGCCATCGCGCGGGGCATCGGCCAGTTCAGCTATCGCACCTGGACCGAGTTCGAGGACCGATTCGGCCGCGTCGCCCAGGACGACCGCGCCGTGCTCGACGGCGGGCGCTACGCGATCGAGTCCTACCTGCGCTACCAGGGTGAGAAGCTCGCGGCGCGCTTCGATCCGAACAGCTACGTCGTCTTGAGCGAGGCGATGAACCACCACGACGTGGGCCGAGGTCGCGGCGGGGTGGTCGCGGCGCTGAAGAGTGTGCGCGTGCCGGTCACCGTGGCGGGGGTCTCCTCGGACCGCCTCTACCCGCGTGAACTCCAAGAGGAGATCACGCGCCTGATCCCGCGCGCCGGCCTGGTCAAGGTGATCACCTCACCAGCCGGACACGACGGCTTCTTGATCGAGACCGACCAGGTCGCGGGAATCGTCGCCGACGCGCTGGCCGATCGCTAGTCGAGCACCTCGAACTCGGCCTCGCGCCACCCGTCGGGCGTCGCGATCGCCTCGGCCACACGGTTGATCACGGCGACGAAGCGTTCCGGTTCGACCAGGTGTGGGAGGTGTCCGAGTCCGGGCCACTCGACGAGGCGCGCCGTGGGGACGCGCTCGGACAACCACGACTCGTAGTCTTCGGCGAGGGGTGACCCGTGCAGCGCGAGGTAGGGCACGGCGATGGGTCGGGTGATCGAGTCGACGAAGACGTCGAGACCCGCCGCGTCCAGGTCGAAGATCGTCGACCAGATCCCGAGCACCGCGGCCTGGTTGAACCGGCGCTCGCGCGCAAGCCGGTCCCACTCGTCGTCGTCGAGCGCGCCGCGCATGGTCGCAAAGACCATGAGCATGATCGGCTCGAACTGGTCCGGGTCGCTCAGTTGGTCCCGAAAGGGACCGACCATCGCCTTGAAGGCCGCGAGGTCGAGCGACTGGTCGATGTTGACCGCGCCCGAACAGTCGAAACGCGATGCGTAGGCCGTGGCGACCGAACCGCCGAGCGAGTGGCCGACCATGAGCGGACGATCGAGTGCGAGGTCGACGACCACCTCGTGGACGTCACCCGCGAGGGTCACCACGTCGTAGGGCGCGCCGTCGAAGGACTCGCCGTGGCCGCGAAGGTCAACGTTCACCACGTCGAAGGTGGCCGCGAGTGGCGCAAGCAGCGGGTCCCACACCCGTCGGGTATCGGTGAGGCCGTGGATGAGGACCAGGGGCGTCCCCGAACCACGTCGTTCGTAGGCGATCATCGTCCGGTTCTAGCAGATTCAGCGGCGCACCCGGTCCAGGTGGTAGCGAAGCGCGATCGCGGCGGCCGCCCCTTCGCCCACCGCCG
>JAJYDR010000059.1 GCA_021777285.1 Actinomycetes bacterium | reverse complement strand
GCGGCCACAGGCGGTCCACGAGCACGCGATACTCCTCGCCGACCCGCCCGGGGTCGCCGTACACGCGCACAATCGATACCGACTGCACCCTGGCCATCGCGCCACCATCCACTCGGTTATGCGCAGCGTACTGCCATGTCTACCGGTCGCGCCGGACGTGAAAGCCCAGCGCGGCGGCGACCTCGTCATCCATCATCCCGGGGTTCCACGGCGGGTCCCACACGAGTCGCACGTCCACGTCGCCGCTCGTGCGCGGGTCGACGGCGAGGACCGCCTCTCGGGCCATGAAGGAGATGCTCTCCGAGGCGGGACAGCCAGGAGTGGTCAACGTCATGGTGACCACGACCACGTCGGCTTCGACTGTGACGTCATAGACGAGGCCGAGGGACACCACGTCCAGACCGAGCTCGGGGTCATAGACGCCACCGAGCGCCTCCCAGACCCAGCCCAACGCGTCGTCGACGGCGTCACTGGCGATCGACGCGCCGGCGGGCTCGCCGGTACTCATAGGTTCCTCGAGAAGGTGACCTGCCAATCGCCGGACCCGATCTCGACCGCGTCAAAGCTGAAGCCCTGGGAGCCGAGGACCCCCTCCAGGGGCACGGGCTCGAAGGGGGCGATGATGACCAGCTCCTCGTCGAGACCGAGGGCCCCCACGGTCGACATGATCTGCTCGAAGGGCTCATCGCCCGCCGCGATGATTGGACGAACGTCAAGTGTTGCCATGACTCACCTCCCGGACTCCGTGGAGCCACGTATTGTTCTATGCTTGACTAGAACAATAGCAGCATCGCGCCGCTGAATCAGTCGGAGGAGATCGTGAGCACACCGCAGACGTCAGCGGAGCCGAAGGGCGGATGGACGGGACGGCCGGCCGGCATCCCCGCCGGGGTGCCACCGCCGTCGGTGCCGCTCAGCTTCCTCGCGGCCGCGGCCGCGGGCCTCGTGGCCTGCGGCGTCGCGGTCGTGCTCGCCCGTTCGGCCGCGACGATCGACCCCACCGACGACGTCGTCGTCGGAGCGGCCCACTTCGCGATGCTCGCCACGCTCTCGATGGGCGTGCTCGGCGCCATCCACCAGTTCACCCCCGTCATCACCCAGCGGCCGCTGCGTTCCGTGCGACTCTCGCGCGCCACGTTCCTCGCCTGGCTCGCCGGCTCGTGGCTGTTGCCGATCGGGTTCATGTCGCGCCACGAGGTCGTCGTCGAGCTCGGCGGTGCCTTCGCCGCCCTGGCAGTCGTCCTGCTCGTGGTGAACGTGACCGCGCCGCTTCGTGCACGAGGCAAAGGCGCGCCCACGGTCGGACTGCGTCTCGCGGTGATCGGCTTCGTCGTGACCGCCTCCTACGGAGTCGTCTACGTCATCGACCGTCGTGGCGCATGGTTCGTACTCAACGGCCACGTCGTGCTCGCCCACGCGTGCGTGGGCCTGCTCGCCTGGCTCGGACTCACTTACCTCAGTGTCTCAGAGAAGCTCTGGCCGATGTTCATGCTCTCGCACGTCCCGGGCCGCCATCGCAGTGGGTGGATCGCGATCTGGTCGGTCTTCGCCGGGGTCGCCCTGCTCTCGCCGGGACTGCTCTTTGGCGTCTACGGCCTCGCCATCGCCGGTGCGGCGGTGGTCGCGACGGGCCTCGGGGCCCACCTCTGGTCGCTCGCGACTTACATTCACCACCGGCGGCGCCCCGTCGACCTGCACGTCGTCTTCGTCGTCAGTTCCGCGATCTGGCTCGTCGTCGCGACGGGCCTTGGAGTGACCAGTGCGGTCCTCGTCCACCTCGGCCAACACCGCGGCGTCGCCTGGACCGCGGCCACGGTCGTCGCGCTCGCGGGGTGGCTGCTCGTGGCCCTCGTCGGCCACGCCCACAAGATCGTCCCGTTCATCGCGTGGGCGGCGTTGCGCGGGCGCGGGATCGCGAAGAAAACGGACGGCACCCAGCTCATGTTCGCCGACCTCTTCAATCACCGCTGGGCGACGGTCGACTACGTCTTCGTGAACGCGAGTGTCGCGGCCCTCGCGCTCGGCTTCATCTTCGGGGACCGACTCGCCATCGCACTCGGCGGCGTCTTGCTCGTCGCCACCGCGCTCACGAGCGCGTGCAACCTCGCCTGGCGGCCGACCCGGCTGCTGCTCGCCGGACCGGGACCGAGCGACCAGTCCCCGTCGCCGATTACCATTCCCACGACGCTGCGCGAACGCGCTACGCGCGCGACGCCGTCGGTCTGATCAGCGCGGCGACTCGTCGAGGCCGTGTGAGACGACGAGCCGACACCCGGCGTGGCGGGGGTTCTTGCGCACCAGACGGTCGACCGACAACTCGCCAATGGAGTCGGCCAGACCCTCGGCGAGTCCGAGGTGCAACTGACAGATCTCGGTGGGATTGGTGACGGCGACGTCGGCGAAGGGGCAGCGTTCGAGGACGTACTCGGTCTTCGCGCCGGCCTCGCGACGCACCGGGCGAAAGCCGCTGCGCAGCAGTTCGCGTTCCATCGCCGCGTCACCGTCGAGGCCCTCGTAGGCCCGCGCGCGGCGCTGTCCGTCGCGGTACCCGACGTCGTGGACGCTGAGGCCGTCCTTCATCGCCTCGGCGAGTAGGCCGGCGAGCCAGGCGTAGGCGCCGTTGGTCCCCCACGTGCCGGCCGCCTCGGGGTGCAGCTCGTAGAGCAGCGCCGGACGCCCGGGCCGCGAGCGAGTCTCGACCTGCTCGACGACGAGTGACGCCTCCTTCAAGATCGCGAGGTGCTGGCGAACGGCGTTGTGGTTGAGGGAGATGAAGTCGGTCAGCTCGGCCACGCCGACCGGGTGGTCCGCCTCGACGATGTAGCGGAACAGGCGGTACCGGGTCGGGTCGCCCAAGGCTCGCGCCTCACGTTGAATGTCGGGTGTGTCCATGGCTGCTCGCAGACTCTCGCGCCATCCTACCTTGATTGTCTAGTAATGAGCAGAACAATTAAGAACCCGTCGGGCCTACCGGTCTCGTTCAGCTGGCACAGCACGAGAGCGTCGCCACGTCGCGTGAGAATGACTGGGCCGCGAGCTTGAGCGCCTCGGTCATCGTCAGGTACGGCGTCCACGCCTCGGCGAGCTCGGTGACCGTGAGACCGCCCTGCATCGCGTAGACCGCACCCGCGATCACCTCGCCCGCCTGGTCGGCGAGCACGTGGACTCCCAGCACCCGACCGGATCCGCGTTCGGCCACGATCGTCACCAGTCCGCGCACGTCGCGATTGACGATGGCGCGCGGCACGTAGGCGAGGGGCAGCGAACGCACCTCGTAGTCCAGACCCCGCTCCTTCGCCGCCCGCTCGGTGAGCCCGACCGAGGCGATGGCCGGGGAGGTGAAGGTGACCCGAGGCATCGTGGTGTAGTCCACCGTATGGTGCTCGGATGCGAGCGCGTTGGCGGCCACGACGGCGCCGTGCTTGCCCGCGACGTAGACGAACTGCGCGTGTCCCGTGATGTCCCCCGCGGCGAAGATCCGTGGGTTGGACGTGCGCAGCTCGTCATCTACGACCACCTCGCCGCGGGCGCCGACGTCGACCCCAACCGTTGCGAGTCCGAGGTCCGCGCTCGCCGGACGGCGCCCCGTCGCCACCAGCACGGCCGCCACCTCGAGCCGCTCGACCCCCGAAGGCGTCACGAGGGTGACGAGCACCCCGTCGCCGCGTCGCTCCACGCGCTTAGCGGTGGTGTTGGTGCGCACGCTTATACCCTCCTCGGTGAGGACCTCGGTGAGGACCTCGGCGATCGCTGGCTCCTCGAAGGGAACGATGCGGCCGAGCGTCTCGATGATGGTCACCTTCGCGCCGAGGCGCGCGAGCAGCTGTCCCTGCTCGAGACCAACGGCGTTTGCCCCGATGACGAGCACCGAGGTGGGCACGGTCTCGAGCGCCATGGCTGAGGTCGAGGTGAGGTACGCGATGTCGGCGAGTCCCTCGATCGGTGGGATCCACGGAATGGCGCCCGTCGCGATCACGAAGTTCGCCGCGTCGAGGCGTTCGCCGTTCACCTCGAGTGCCGGACCTTCGACGAACCGGGCGTGCCCGGTGCGGATCGTGAACCCGTAGACGTCGGCGAGCTTACGGTACTTCTCGGTGCGAAGCGCCTCCACCAGCTCGTCCTTGCCCGCGACGAGGGCCGCCATGTCGACCGGTGCGGCTGCGGTCACCACGCCCGGGAATCGCTGGGCCAGTGACTCGTGGCGCACCGCGGCCGCCGCGAGCAGGGCCTTGGAGGGCACACAGCCGACGTTCACGCAGGTACCGCCGACGACGCCGTGCTCGATCATGGCGACCGACGCGCCGCGCCGGCGCGACTCGATGGCCGTCGCGAAGGCTGCACTGCCCGAGCCGAGAATCGCGAGGTCGTAGCGCGCTTCATTGGTCATAGTCGATCTCCTCTTGGCAGATACGGGTGGATCCCGTGTTTCGGTGATGTTCTGCACTCGCCAAACGCCTACAGTTGACGCTAAACCCTCCAGTCAAGGGGAGAGTCAAGGGGAGTTTTGAACACTATGCAGATCGGGGCTCTCGCCACGACGACCGGGCTCACGGTCAAGACCATCCGTTACTACGAGTCGATTGGCCTGCTCGACGAGCCGCGCCGCTCGCCATCGGGCTACCGGGACTACGACCCCGAGGTCGCCGATCGATTGCGTTTCATTCGTGCAAGTCAGGCCTCCGGGCTCAGTCTGGGCGAGATACGCGGCATCGTCGCCTTCCGAGACCGAGGCGAGTCGCCGTGCGCACACGTGCTCGAGGTGCTACGGCACCGCGGCAAAGCGATCGACCAGCAGATCCTCGACCTCGTCCGGGCGCGCGACATCATTGAGACCCTCGTCGAGCACGCGCGTGCGCTAGACCCGAGCGACTGCTCGCCATCGGGGGTCTGTCACATCATCACCCCCCCTTCGGAAGATTCGGTTGGTGGTGGCGCGCGGTAACTACGTCCCATCTGGCTTCACGCCGGCGACGCGCAGCGCGCGAGGAAGTCGTTCACCGGATCAGCAGCCGAGAAGCCAGTAGACGGTGATGGGGAGTTCGTCGGTCTCACGGATTGGGAACCCGCCGCCGCGCGGACTATTCCACGACCACCCGACACGGAATAGACGGGCTGGTAGCGGCGTTCACCACGTACGGAGTCGAGGGTCGCACTAACCTCGGTCGGTCGGTCGCGCGACTGGGATCACGAGGTAAGTTCGAGCCGTCGACTCCGTCCACTGCGCGGGCCAGTCACGGGTCGACCCTTTCACCCGAGGTCCCATGCGAGCGCACCGAGCCACCAAGAAACCACCGTCGAGGATCGACGACGCGAACGCGTGCGCGCCCGGGGCCGGTGCGACACCTGGGGTACCGAGCTGTGACACCGGCCCCGCGGGCCGCCTGGCGTGGACGTTCCACGAGATCATGGACATCATCCGTCACCGGAGCTGACGACACCGCCACTACGACGCCGTAATGACGAATAGCCCCGACCCACCCGTGAATGAGACAGACGAGTCGAGACTTCGGTACAGATCAGTGGGTCGCGTGCAGGTCGCCACCGATCGATTGGCGGTCGTAGGCGAGGGCCAAGCCCGTGCCGACCACCGGCCCGACGAGCAGGTGCGCCACCAAGAATGCGATCGGTGGCACGAAGCCCATGAGCGGATTGGTCGACGACAACAGGACGAAGCGCATCACCCGGTAGACCACCGCGCCACCGATCATCCCAGCGGCACTGAACAACGTTGGCGTGCGTAGCGCGCGGCGCGACCCGTGCGACGGAGCTAAGGACCGCGTAGAACAGCGTGCCAAAGAACATCGAGAACGCGAAGTGCATGATGAGTCCGACAATCATGTGCCCGGCGTTGAGCGGCATCGCCGCCATAACGCTCGCCCGCTCGGGGTCATCCCCTTCATCAACGACGTGACCGCCGCGTTGGTGGCGTGACCCGCCATGATCAAGCCCATCATCTGGATCTCGGCCATCGGTACGTACATGGGGAACAGCATCGTCCCGAAGTCCTGGGCCCTGGCCGTGTTGATGTGACCGCTTTGGACGGCGGCACTCAACTGGTTCATCGCCGACGCCGGCGGGGTGATCGTGAAGACGAATGCGGGCATGCCGATTTTGATCAAGCTGGTGAAACCCATGTGGGACAGGCCCATCACGATCATCATGATCGCTGCGAGGACCATGCCCCACATCGCGTCCCAAAGGATGCTCGGAACGGCTAACTTTCGCGCCACGAGCGCCGCGGAATCCGCGAAGCTCGGTGGCGTTCGAGTGGTCGAGACTCGATTGACGGCCTAGGTACTCACAGATCCCCTATCTCGTTCGTAGTCGGTGCATCTGCGCCCGTGGGTGGTGCCGTGAAGCGACGGCAACTGCATGAACCCGTCGGGTGTGCCCACTATTTCGTGACGTCGCCAACTGATGACACGACGACGAACGCAACACCGATCGATCCCTCGAAACGGGTCGCGATGGAATAGCTAGTTGGTTCAACGGATTGCGTGGTCGAGTCAGGTCGTCACGGAACGACGCGTGACGACACGACGAGCAAGGACCCGATGCGCCAGCGCTAGACCCTTTCGCCCGTGGCGTCGACACCGACGTTCCCCGTGCGACGCACCGTGCGCGCGTACTCGACGATGAGCGAGGGACTCGGGCTCATCCGTCGCGGCTACACGCGGCGCATCGGCCTCGTGGTCTCGGACGTCGTCGGGACGATCCTGTCGGCCGTCAACCAGGGACCGACCATCGCGGCGGGACATCTCGACGCGGTCACGTGGCTGTGACTCGCCACCGACTACGTCGTGCAGTTCCTCGTGTCGAGCGGCGGCTCCGTGGCGCCGGCGCGGCACTCACGCGAAGAGCTCGACGAGTCGATGAGAGCGCCTCGAGGATTCGATCGGTAGCTAACGCGGCGGGCGACCCCACGCACCAAGCGCGCGAAGGGCGATTGTGCGACGTGCGGGGGCCACGACTGTGCGCAGCTGGCAGCTGGCGCTACGGCGATTCGCGCGGCATCTCGTTCCCGTGGAGTCATTCCTCCAGGTGGTGTTCGTGCGCGTCACGTCTCGGGCCCCGGGTTTTGCTCAGTGTGCGCAGCTCGCCACCGGAGGCGTCGCGGCGAGGATTGGTTCTGTCCCGTCAGGATTCCGGACAACCGATCGCCTCGGCCACCGCCGCGCAGATTGCCTGCAAGGTGGACTGCGTCACCGTCCCCACACACCGCACCATGCGGGCGCGAGGGACGAGTTGGAGATTGTCAAGATTCACGACCGACGGCTTGGAAAATCCATCGGTCGCGGTGAGTTCAACCTCGGTGGTCAAGCCACGAACGGTCGACGTGACCGGTCCAACGATCACCGAGTGCAACAGACGTCCGAGAGGGTCGCGAGTGAGGACCACGACTGGGCGCCGTTTGTCCAGTTCAGCCAGCCAGATCTCGCCTCGTCGGACCGTTGGTACCTTCAACGTACCCGTGGCCACGCAGCATCCCAGTCGGTGTCGTCGGCGAGGTCGCTCCAGTCGGGAGCGACGTGAGCGAACGCGACCTCGTCGTCAGTAGGGGGCGTCGAGGTGTACGCCTTGACGTCGCTCAGTACACGAAGACGACGTAGCAACTCCGAGAGCGCGATGTCGATAGCGGCTGACGCCGAGGACACGCCCAACATGGCCCTCGCCTCGGCCAACTTCGCTCGATCGACGGTAATTGTCGCCTTCTCTTTTGCCATATCACTCATACTACCAATCAGTGGTATTCACAATGCATCGCGTCGGAACTGTCAGGGAGACCGGACGCCGTCGGAGCAACGAGCGCCGTATCGACGCCGCACCGGCACGGCACCCGTGCGGGTCGCATCGACCTACGCGCTCGGATCAAGGTGAGACCGAGTTCGCCCTCGATGACGCGAGCGAGCTTGGTCCCGACGCACACCCCCACCCACGCACCGGAGCGAACGAGGGCGATGGTCGGGATACTCATGACCCCATACTCGGCGGCAGTGTCGCTCGTGGTATCGACATCGACCTTGACGACTCGCATGTCGTCGCCATAGGCCGCGGCGAGCAGCTCGAGTTCGGGGGCGACGACCTTGCGGGGGCCGCACCAATCGGCCCAGAAGCCGACGACGACCGGGATGGAGGATTCGAGTACCTCGCGCTGGAAGTCCGCGCGACCATTGACGGTGGTGATTGTCCCCACGCTCACGAACACCGTTCGAGCCGCTGTATTCCACCGGGTCGACCCGGTCACGGCTGCGCTACGGTCGAGATTGTGCCTCGCTCCAACGCCCGTTTCCCGTCCAACTTCCTCTGGGGCACGGCGACCGCGGCCTACCAGGTCGAAGGCGGGAACACCAACACCGACTGGTGGCGCTTCGAACAGCGGCCCGGGTCCATCACGGCCGAGCCGTGCGGCGACGCCTGTGACTCGTGGCACCGCTGGGAGGAGGACCTGGACCTCGCGGCCTCGCTCGGACTGAACGCCTACCGGTTCTCACTCGAGTGGTCGCGCATCGAGCCACGCCACGGCGACATCGATCTCGATGCGCTCGAGCACTACCGCAACATGCTCGTCGCCTGCGTCGCGCGCGGACTGGCGCCGGTGGTGACCCTGCATCACTTCACGCTGCCGCTCTGGGTCGCCGACGCCGGCGGCTTCGAGAGCCCCGACATCGTCACTTGGATGAGTGCCTACGCCACCACCGTCGCCGCAGCGTTCGGTGAACTGATCGCGATGGCCTGCACGATCAACGAGCCCAACATCGTGGCCGCCATGGGCTACCTCGCCTCGATGTTCCCGCCCGAGGTGTCCAACTGGGACCGCTTCGTGGCGGTCAACGAGACGCTGCGTCAGTGCCACCACGCGATGCGCGATGCGCTCCTCGCGGGGCCGGGCGACTTCCCCGTCGGGATGACGCTCTCGATGGCGCAGTACGAGGCGGTCGACGGGGCCGAGGCCGCGCTCGGCGCCTACCTCGAGCAAATGGAGGACCGATACCTCGTCGCGACCACCGAGGACGACTTCCTCGGTGTGCAGTGCTACACCAAGCACCGGTTCGGACCCGACGGGTTGATCTGGGGTGGTGACGGCGAGCTCACCGCTATGGGTTACCCCTTCTGGCCCGAGAGCGTCGCCTACACGCTGCGCCGCGCGGCCGCATACACGCCCGTGCCGCTCGTCGTCACCGAGAACGGCATCGGGACCGACGACGACGACCAGCGGATTCGCTACCTCGATCAGGCCCTCGCCCACCTCGACGAGGTCCGTCGCGACGGCGTCGACGTGCGTGGCTACTTCCAGTGGTCGCTACTCGACAACTTCGAGTGGGTCCTCGGCTACGCGCCGAAGTTCGGGCTCGTCACGGTCGACCGGACGAACTTCACGCGCACCACGAAACCCTCGGCCGTGTGGTTCGCCGCCGCCGTGGCCGAGCGCCGCGAGGACCGTCGTTAGCGCTGCACGTAGCGCACTCGCGAGACGGCGCCGTTCGCGAAGGTGATCGTGAAGACGAAGATCCCGTTGCGACTCCTCGGCGCCACGGTGACCCGCACCGTCAGCGCCGTGCCCGTGTCACGGGTCACGAACGCCGTCGTGCCAGCGTGACTGCGCACCGTCGGCCGGCCGACGAGGCTGAGCCCGAGGATCTGGAGGGTGACCGTGTGCCCCGCCACGGCGTGGCCGACGACCCGCGTCGCCATCGTGGGCGGCGGCGTGACGGTCAAGGCGTACGTGAAGGTCCCCGCGTCGCCCGCCGCGTCGGCCGTGGTGCCCGCGGCCGTGTAGGTACCGGGCGTGAGCGGTCCGCTCGTCGACACCGCCCCGCTCGAGGAGACGACAATCGTCGGTGCACCCGAGCTCTGGGTGAAGGTGACCCGCCCGTTGGCGCCGGTGACGGCCAACTGGTCGGTGTAGACGTTGGAGGCGAGCGTGTTTACCGAGGCCGCCGTCGGGGCGGCCTGGGCGATCGTCGCCGGCGCGGCGACCGTGAGCGTGAAACTGAACGTGCCGACGTCGCCCTCGGCGTCGATGGTCGTGCCCGCGACGCTGTAGGTCCCCACCGCGAGCGCACTCGTCGGTGTGACGAGTCCCGTGTTCGAGACCGCGAGACCCGGTGACGCACTCGTCTGGGCGTAGGTGACCGCACCGGTCGCGCCGGTCACGTTCAACTGGTCACTGAAGGTTCCAACCACCGCGCTGGTCACCGTCGCGCTGGTCGGCGACGCCTGGGTGAGCGTGCCGACGGGGGTGACGAGCAGGTTGAAGAAGAACGTCCCGCCGTCACCGCTAAAGTCACTCGTCGTGCCGCGCGCCACGTAGGAGCCGACGGCGAGATTCCCGATCGTGCTGAGTAGGCCCGTCGGTGAGACGACGAGCGAGGGTGAGCCGGTCGTCTGGGTGAAGGTAACCGACCCCGTCGCGCCGGTCACGCTCAGCTGGTCGGTGAAGGAGGTCGCCGCGAACGTGGTCACGCTCGCGCGCACGGGCGGGTTCGACGTGAGGGTCCCGACCGTCAACCGATAAAAGAACGTCCCGCCGTCACCGCTCGGGTCACTCGTCGTGCCGCGCGCCACGTAGGTGCCGCGCGTGAGCTGTCCACTCGTCGAGACGAGTCCGGTTGGCGAGACGACGAGCGAGGGGCTGCCAGAGGTCTGGGCGTAGGTGACCGCGCCACCGACCGCGGTGACGCTCAGCTGGTCGGTGAAGGTCGCCGAGGCCACCACCGAGGTGGCGTTGGTCGTCGGCGCCACCTGCGTGAGTTCGCCGACGCTCAGGGTGAAGCTGAAGGTGCCGGTGATGCCGTTGGTGCTCATCGTGCCCGTCGCGGTGTAGGTCCCGCGCACGAGCTGCCCGCTCGTCGAGACGAGTCCACTCGGTGAGACGACGAGCGACGGCGCGCCGCTCGTCTGGGTGTAGGCGACCGGTGCCGACTCACCGGCGACCGTGAGCTGGTCGGTGAAGGTCGCCGAAGACGCCACCGTCACCGACGCCACGCCCGGCGCCGCGATGAGTGGACAGACGTAGTCGCCGTCAAGCTCGTTGGACGAGTACTGGATCATCGCGGTACGCCCGCCGGTAAAGGCGGGGTACGAGCAGGCCACCTGCGCGTCGGCGAGCGACGCGTAACCCGGTAGCCACGCGTCGTAGCCGGCGAAGGTCTTGCCGGTCGGGCCGGCGATCTCGCCCCACTGATACGAGGTGGAGTAGATGCCCACCGTGTGGATCCCACGACCGGTCAGAAAGTCGAGCTCACCTTGGATCATCGCCTGGTCGTTGGCGAACTGGGCCGCGGTGGGCGCGGCGCCGGTGTACATGCTCTGCCAAGAGTTGCCGGTCTCGACGTCGAGCCACCAGGGCGCCGTGGTTGCCGCGGTACCCGGAGAGGTGGCGCCGAGCTTCGTCTCAGCGGCGATCACCGCAGTGAGTGAGCCGCTGCCCGCGTTCCACCCGTAGTCGTAGGAGCAGCCGACTGAGTCGGCGCCGGTGCAGACCTGCGGGAAGGTCTGGGTCGTCGGCCAGGCGGGGTTGTTGGAGGGTCCCGGGTTGGCGGTGTTCACGTAGAACTGTGGCGTCGTGCCGAGCCCCGACGCCGCCCACTGAATCTCGGTCGAGAGGCAGGGGTTGATCGTGAGTGGTCGACCGTCGTTCACCCCGACCACGCCGAAGCCGATCCCGGTGGGCAGGTTCCCGCCGCACTGGGGAAAGCTGATGTCGTAACCAACCGAGGCCGCGGGGACCGCGGTGCTCGAGGCGCCGGCCACGGTCGTCGCGGTGCCCGCGAGACTGGTCAGGAGAACGAGCGACGTGACGAACTGCGCGATTCGACGGATTGCCATAGTGAGAAAGCCTAAACGGTGGGGTGGTGACAACCGAGGCGGCACCGGAGGCGTCCCATAGGAGCGCGAGCGAGGAACGGATGGCCGCGCTGGTGTAGACCAATACCTGGTGGACCGGGCCACCGCGGAGTGAAGGGTGCGGAAGCGATGAGGACGCCACCGGTGGCCACGCTCGACGGACTCCCTGATCGGGTCACGATCTACGAGGTGGGCGCACGTGACGGGCTCCAGAACGAGTCCACTGTCGTTGACGTCGCGACCAAGATCGAGTTCATCCATCGTCTCATCGCGAGCGGGCTGCGCGCGGTGGAACTGACGAGTTTCGTACCACCGTCGTGGATCCCCCAACTGGCCGACGCCGAGTTGCTCCTCGCCAGACTCGGCGAGCTCGATGGTCGCTACCCCGTGCTCGTACCCAACCAGCGCGGTCTCGACCGAGCCCTGTCGAGCGGCGTGCGCGAGATCGCGGTCTTCGCGAGCGCCACCGAGACCTTCGCCCAACGCAACCTGAACCGGTCGCGCGAGGAGTCCCTCGCGATCTTCGCCGACGTCGCCAAGCGCGCGCTCGACGCGGACCTCGCGGTTCGCGGCTACGTGTCGATGTGCTTCGGTGACCCCTGGGAGGGCGACGTCCAACCGGCCGCCGTCGCCGACGTCGTCGAGCGGCTCGTCGCGATGGGCTGTGGCGAGGTCTCCCTCGGCGACACCATCGGCGTCGCGACACCGGGTCACGTGGTCGCACTGCTCGACGAGCTCGCGCGCCGGGGCATCGGTCCCGACCGGCTCGCCGTCCACTTCCACGACACCTACGGCCAGGCGCTCGCTAACACGCTGAGCGCGCTGCAACACGGCGTGACGACCGTTGACGCCTCGGCCGGCGGACTCGGCGGGTGTCCTTACGCGGGTTCGGCCACCGGGAACCTCGCGACCGAGGACCTAGTGTGGCACCTGCAGGGACTCGGCATCGAGACCGGCGTCGACCTCGAATCGCTGTGCCGCACGAGCCTGTGGATGGCCGAGCAGCTCGGGCGACCGAGCCCGTCGCGCACCGTGACGGCGCTCGCGGCGAGTCTCGAGGACGGTCGCTGACGTGACCAACCCGCGGAATGGAGAGGTGAAATGGCTGACTACGGACTGAGTACGGAACTGGAGCACCTGCGCCAGACCGTGCGGGACTTCGCGACCAACGTGGTCGCCCCCGTGGCGCGTCACCACGACGCGACGGGGACCTTCCCCTACGAGGTCGTGCGCAAGATGGGTGAGATGGGCCTCTTCGGCTTGCCGTTCCCCGAGGAGTACGGCGGAATGGGCGGCGACTACTTCGCGCTGTGCATCGCCATCGAGGAGCTCGCCCGCATCGACCAGAGCGTCGCGATCACTCTCGAGGCCGGGTGCTCGCTCGGCGCGATGCCGGTGTACCGCTTCGGCAACGAGACCCAGAAGCAGTACTGGTTGCCTCGCCTGAGTTCGGGCGAGGCACTCGGCGCCTTCGGCCTGACCGAGCCCGGCGCCGGCAGTGACGCCGGCGGCACGCGTACGACCGCGCGGCTCGAGGACGGCCAGTGGGTCATCAACGGGTCCAAGGCCTTCATCACCAACTCGGGCACCGAGTTGACCAAGCTGGTGACCATCACCGCGGTGACCGACGTCGCCGCCGACGGGCGAAAGGCCATCAGCTCGATCCTCGTCGAGGTCCCCACGCCGGGATTTACCGTCGAGCCCGCCTACGACAAGGTCGGCTGGCGCGCCTCGGACACCCACCCGCTCTCCTTTGACGACCTGCGGGTCCCCGAG
>JAJYDR010000058.1 GCA_021777285.1 Actinomycetes bacterium | reverse complement strand
CCACTTCTACAATCACGATCGTCGCTACTCGACCATCGGCAACGTCAGTCCCGTCACCTACGAACTAGCCTTATCCCGAGTAGCACTGGCCGCATAAACCGTGTCCACTTTCACTGGGGAACCTCAGGGACCTAGCGCTGGTCAGGCGTCCGGTGACCGACGGTTGCAGAATGATTGCCACGAGGCGACCGCACCTGTTTGGCCGGTCTCACTTCGGCGTTTCGCTAGGGCATAGGTGGTTCGCTCACTCCGCGTACGAGTCCAGTGGCGACTTTCGACGAACGCCGACGACGGCGATATCCAGTCGTCCGTACCAACAACACATTGAATGAGAGACGACCGTCACCACCGTCGGTTACCCGACGTTCATGCTGAGACTCGAGAGCGAAGATACGTACCAGCGACCGGCCAGGCGAACGACCGACACGGTCGCGCTCGATGTGGTGGTCGCACCGGTCAGGTGCTCGACAATGGCGACGCGCACTTTCTCGTTCGTGGGACCGTGCGCGAGAATCGTTACCGAGCCCGCGGACAACGAGACCGACGACGGTTCTCCGTAGAAGAGGTGCTGTTCGAATGCCGATCGCTGGGCGCTGGACATCGACGACCACTGCGCCCGAAGGTGTGCGAGGGCACTCGGTCCACCAAAGAGGGAGACGAGTGCGAGGGATCGCGCGGCGTAGGAAACGGTTACGAGGCTGCAAACGGGGACGAGCCCTCGCGTGCGAGCAACGGTGGCGGCGGCGCGCGCGGCGGTCGGCGCGCCGCCGGCTACGAGCGGCCGAAGGGCGACGAAGTCGTGACGCCACGAGGGTCCACCGCGCAGCAAACTGTCCCACACGTTTAGGATCGCCGTTCGGCACGTCGCTGCTGTGCGCGCGTACGACAATGATGGGTCGCTGTGGCGTGTGGTGCCGGCGGCGTGAGTGCTGACGCCGGAGACGCTAAATAGTACGGCGACCACCCCCGCCGCTAGGCTTAGTCTGGTTGCGTGTGGCATGATGACCCCTTTCGAGGACCGTGACGGATCTACGTGAGCCACGCCTCGACCGGCGGGCACCGTGGCACGTTCGGGTCAGAGGGCGTAGCGCCAGGAACGAGACACGGCCCGAGGCTCACGGCGCGCTGGGGAGCACCCGTAGCCGTGAGCGGTACCAGTACTCGTAAGTGGTAGGGGATCGTGCAACTCGCACAGCGATTCACGATCGGGTACTGCAGAGTGAGCGACCTGCCCGACGTGGGGTCTGACTCGACCCATCCAGCGGGGCCTCCGAGGGTGAGACCGGTACCGCCTCCGGGAAGCGGATACCAGTGTCCGAGAGCTGCCCACCCGGGGCCGCCGGGGTGCGGCACCGGGGTCGTGATGGTTCCCGAGGGCGGACCCAGCACGAGTTGTGAGCAACCGCAGTCCATGGGGATGAGAGAAAGTTCGTCACCAACCGGGATGGCACCCGGGCGCCATCCAACCAGGTAAGCGTGAAAGCGCATGACGAAGGTGACAGCACCGATCGGAGCGCCATGGGTGAGTAGGTAGTTCCGTAGACACGACATCGACGCCGACGAAGCGGAACGCTCGAGACACGCGGCCGCGGCCGGCGCCTGGGCGCGCAGGGCGCCCACCCAGATGGCGCTGGATGTGATGGCGGACGCCGACGTGACGCCGGTGAACGAGAGCGTCATCCACCGTGCCCCAAAATCTGTCGACATGAGCAGTCGGTTGGGGCCAGCCTGTCCGGGACTGCCCTCAATGACCACGACGCTGGTTGGACCCGTCCAAGCCAGGCTCGTCAACGGTGTGCCGCCGCCGGACACCGTAGTAGTGGCGTAGTGCAATCCGCCATCGACTGAGACGTAGATTTCGTCGCCGCCCGAGCGCGCGGTGACCGCCAGCGTGTCGCGGCCGAAGGCCGCTACTCCCTGTGCCATCCCGTTCAACGGTGTCGGGCCAACATCGACGAACGTCGCGCCTGCGTCAGCGGAAGCGTAGAGTACCTTTTGTTGCTGTCCCGCGCCCGATGGACCACCGCACACGACGAGGATGCTTCCGTCTCGCGATACCGCAACCGCGTCAGGTTCGGTCGCCGGTCCCGCGGTACACGGTTGATGGCCAGTTGACCAGGTTGCGCCACCGTTGCTCGAGCGCCAGAGTCGACTAGGGCCAGCGGTCGGTACGCTCGCGAGGGTAATCACTGCGATTTCGCCGTTGTCGGCCGCTTCCCACTGGCCGCTACCCTCCAGACGCGTAACCATTGAGAGGGCGATGTGACCGATCGGGGCACGCCAGACGTCGAGTTGGGGAGACTCGCACGTGGTGGCCGTTGGGGGACAAGAGAGCGCGAGCACGTCGACGGCGTTCTCGGAGTGCAGAACGGCGATCACGTTGGTGGTGGCCAACAACGTCCAGTGGCGAGCGCCGTCGGTGGTCAGCCACAGCCCCGGACCCCACGCGTAGCCCACCAGTGGCGTGACGAATAGCAGGCGGCTCACCGCGTGAGTGGTCGAACCGTCAAGCGAGGCTAGAGGCGTCCGGGGACCGGGCAGCCTCGAGAATGTTCGTCCGCCGTCGCTCGTCATCATGACCGACGTGCAGCCAGTTTGGGGGAGTGGGCACTCACCCTCGCCGAGAACGTACCCTGTGCTGGCGTTCAACCAGGACATTGCGACCGGCGCGAAGTCAGGCTGAAGCGCTGGCTGAGCACCCGCCTGCGCTGACGTATCGACAGTTCCCAGCGCCAGTACTAGAGCAACGGCGAGTACCCGCACGCGCCCGCGGCGTCGTGCCCTCGTCTCGCGTCGGGGCCGGACCGTCTGGTCGGATGCGGCGTTGTCGCGTGAGCGGGTGTGCACCAGCCTCCCCTCTCCAGAGGACGGGGGGTGGCACCTGGACACCCCTCGGCCCTGGTGCTGCGGAACTCTCGCAGCGCGCCATCACCGACGTGCGTACGAACGCGCGAATCATAGCGCGGAACTCCTGTTGCCGCAAGGCAGGTAAAGATTCCGGGGACGGCTCGCCCGCTTACCGTCTCTCGCACTCGTACCACTGTTTCGTCTAGCGGTTGCTAGTAGCACCGCTTTGCCACTTTCACGGCTCTTCGGAAATTGGCGGGGAGTGATGGTCGCGAGTAGATCCCAGTTTGGCTTGCCGGCGTAGAGCAATGAGCGAACTCGGAAGTTGCGAAATGACCGAAAGCTGAACGCTGTCCTCTTGGTCTTTTTGATGAGGTTGTTCGCGGCCTCGGACGGTGCGTTCGTAAAGTGCGCTTGATGCCATGCGATGATGTGGCCTTGCCAGCGCTTCAGGGCTCGCCCGAGCGAGCGTACCTCGGGCGACCACGAGAGATTGTCCGTGTCGCGGATCAGTTCGTCCATGAACTGGCTGGCGAGCTCGTAGGTGGGCACGCAGTAGAGCCCGCGAATTGCCTCCTTTGCGTTGTAGGAGGCGCCCACGTGCCCCTTGGTGTCGCCAGCGCGCAGCAGAACCATGACCGTGACGTGACTCTTCTCGTCGAGTCGCTCGCCCGCCATGGTGAGTAATCGCCTCGCCCGGTAGAGGGGATCGTCCGTGCGCTCGCGGTGGCCGAACCTCGACGATGACGCGTCGTCGCAGGCGGCCAGAACTTCCGCGAGCTCATCGGTGACTGGCAGCCTGCGGCTGCGCTTTTCCTTGGACCACAGCACGTCGATGTGCTGGCTAGACAGGTCGACGTGTTCGGCCAAGAGACCACGGGCCTCGCCGGTCCTGATCTCGCACGAGTGCATCAGCGCGAAGAACGCGACGGCCTGCCACCGCCACGGCGAGGATGTGTCGAGTTGCGCCGCGGCGCCAAAGAACGCCTCGATCTCGCGCTGGGTGAGCAGGTAGGGGTGGACGGGCACGGACCGGGCTTTCCACTGGTCGGACAGCACGTAGGCGTCGCTCTGTCCGCGGGCGCGAAGCCACCGGCCGAAGTCACGGATGTAGGACATCCACGACCGGTAGCGGCCCGAGGTCGCCAGTTGGGCCGTCACTCACTCCTCGACGGTCTCTCGGTCGAAGACGCTCAGGGCATGCTCGGCGCAGTACGCATCGAATCGTCTCAAGTACCAGATCCGCGAGGCGCCGTTACATCCCATGGCACGCTTGAACTCGACGTACTCGTTGAGGCGCCTGCACTCAAGTCTTGGCTACCTCAGTCCCGCCACTTACGAGGCGCTGCACTGCACCACCGTCCGTCGAGCTGCACAATGAAGGTTGTCCGTCAAACCGGATAAAGCCAAACTGGAGGTGATTGAGTTGACAAGGACCACCCACGAGACGCGATACTTCAGAATCCACCACGACATAGTCTGCTCATGCACCGTCACAGTGCCACTTCGCCCATGAGTGCCAAGGACACACTTGATTTCTCGCGTCACGAGGACGCTCCGACGTCTTTCCGCGCAGTCTCTTCCACGGCACTACAGACTCCGCTCACGTCGGCTCAGCGTAATCATCTTGACCAGTCAGTGTCGGCACTCGTGTCACGACGCCTGGTGACACTCGTCGGACCAAGCGGAGTGGGGAAGAGTTTCCTCGCCTCCGAAATCGCTCGACACATTGAGGAACATTCAATATTCATGGCTGCGACGGTTGAATCGATGCGCCACGTCGACGACACGATCACCTTTGCCAAGCGCGTATGGAACGGTGCCTCGACACTCATGGCCGCCCTCCTGACCGCACCTGAGGATACACAGCCGACGATCCATAAGGGGCTACTGGTCCTCGACAACTGTAACGCGGACGAACTCCACACCTTCGATTGCATCAACGCCCTCTTGCTACGTTGGCCCACACTCTCCGTTCTCGCGACCGCTCGTCGTCCCCTCGGGGCCGCCCAGGAGTACGTCATCCGTATCTCTGCGCAGTCATCAATGTCGACACGAGCCCATGCACGTAGCGCCGAACAGCGAGATACGTCGCAAGAGTTACTCCTCTCGATGGTGAGGAGCGCTCACTCGGGATTTCACGTCAACGCGCCGACGTCGCACGCTCTCGCTCGAATCAGTGCGACCCTCAACTACTCGCCACAGGCGCTGCAACTGATAGCGCCGTACGTTGTGTCACGTGGCCCCACCGCTATCCTGCACGATCTCACCCGTATGCGACGACGGCGATCGCCGACACAAGTTGGTCTTGCATCAGAAGAGAGCATCCAGCTCGCCACCGACTGGAGCGTCTCTCAGTGTTCGACCGAAGATCGAGTACTGCTCCAAGCAATCTCCAGCTTCCCTGGAGGGTGCGACGTACGATCGCTCAAGGAGATTCTTTCCGACGGCGCACTGATGACCGACATCATTGCGCGGCTGTCGCGCCTCCTCCAGATTCATTTGGTCGGCTCCTATCGCGTAGGTGGTGACACGTGCTTCGAAGTTTCGGACCACGTGCGAAATAGCGTCGAAACCGATGCAGTAGACCAAGGTCATCTCGAGCATTTCGCGCAACGACAATTGCAGTGGTGTCGCGCGATTGTATGGGGTGCGGAGAACGCGCTGATTACCGGTCCCGACATGCTCACCTGGATGAGCACAATTCGCCGTCATGAGCAGAACTTGCGGGCTGCCCTGCAGTACGCGTTGCGGGCGAACGAGTCGTCGTCTGGCGCGCAACTCGCCTGCAATATGTGGCGATACTGGGAGTTGACCGGTAAACTCGACGAAGGGAGGTCGTGGATCGAGGCCTTTCTTTCCCGTGACCTCGCTGACGACTCGCTGCGGATTCACTTGCTCGACGGCTTTAGTATGCTCGCCTGGCGCGCCAATGACAGCGATATTGGTCGAAGGGCGCTGAGCGAGGCTCTTGAAATAGCACGTCGCTTGGGCGACCTGTCGGCCGAGGCGCGCTTACATCACCACTTGGGGCTTGTCGACCTTTTCGCTGGTAGCGTGCCAGCGGCTCGTCGGCACTTTGACATTAGTCTTCAGTTGTTCGACCACCTTGATCAGCCGGGTGATGGCGCACTCGTACTCGCCAATTTGGCGCTCGTAGCCATCGAGGAGCGGCGTTTTGATGACGCCCGTCACCTTCTCGAAACAGCGCTTGTTCAGCAGTACGCGACCGGCGACCGCCACGGGTGGGCAGTCAGTCTCTTGCATCGCGCGATCGCGTGGTACTACACGGGCGAACGCGCCAGCGCGCTCAGCGATGCTTACGAAGCAGCAAGCGTTTTCATCGAGTTTGGTGATAAGCGCAACGTCGGGTTTTCACTACTCGCCCTCGCGGCGACAGTAGATGTCGATCACCCAACCCTCTCGCGCGACCTCGTGTCGTGTGCCGTATCAACACTTGCCCAAAGCAGTGCGCAGTTACCACCCGGATGGGCTGACAAGATACGTGACGCGCTCGTGACGTCTGCCTCCCTTGACGACGATGGAGGTGGCGCGCCGCGCGGATCGGCACCGACGCCAGGTTTGGATGCCTACTCGCTCATTCAAAACTTTCGCGTCTTGTTACGCAGCCAACAATCGCGGTCAGGACGTGACTCCGTGCAGATGCTCGGCTCTTTCCATGTTCGTCACGGGAATCTCGAGGTGGCGCTCCCGCCTCAAGTGGCGTATTTGGTTAAGCTTGTTGCGCTCCGTGATCAGCCGGTTCACGTGGAGGAAGCTATCGAAGGACTGTGGCCCAACGTTGACCCATCACGAGGGCACCGACGGCTGCGAAACGTGCTGAGCCACCTGCATCGCCTGGCGGGCCCCCTGGTTGAACGACGTGGACAGACCTTGGCCCTCGCCAACGATGTGATTGTCGACGTGCGCAACTTTCGAGAGGCCGCCAATCGCGCCCTTCGTGTTCTTCACGACGTTTCCGACCCCTCGACTGCCCTACTCCTCCTCCGTGACGCCATTGATCTTTATAGTGGTGACCTTCTGCCCGACGATCTGTATGAGCCTTTTACCGAATCGGCGCGCGACTCGCTTCGCTGGACTCGGCTGCATCTTCTTGACGCGGCCGCCCTGCTGGCCCGCACCGCCCATCGGACCGATGAAGCCGAATATTACCTCCGCACAGCCCTCGAGGAGGACTGTTACAACGAATCGCGCTACATCGTCCTCGCCGATCTGATGCTGTCGGAAGGTCGCTACGGCCACGCGAAGGGTGTCGCGCTTCGAGCCGCATCGATGGCGACAGAATTAGGTGTCCAACCATCACTACCAGTTCGTGAACTCCTCGACCAACTCCGCGAGGCCACGGTTTGAACTTTGTAGTGGTTCGAAGGCTGCTCGTGCGCCGTTGATCGCGGCGCCCTCATGCGACGGACTCGCACCGTCAGGTTGGCCCCTCGCCGTGGACCGGAGGTGGATCTCGCGGTACGACGGCGACCAGTCATCCCCGGAGTGTCAGTCCGTCGACATGCGTCACTGCCGTCGACGCACCCGTCTCGATCACTCTGCGCCGATGCAACCCATGACGCCACGTCCTCGCTCACTACGCGGACTCGCGGCGCAGTCCCTTGACGACGTGATCACGGAGGTGAGCCATCATCGAGCGAACATTCGTTCGGCCCGCCGCAGCCGCGAACTTCGGGTCTGCGGCACCTCGTGCTCTCCCTCGCGTCTGGCGGGGTCCATGGATGCGCCACGGATGCGGTCTACAACGATACTCACGATACACGGCGGTCGATAAACGGAGCTTTCGGCGGATACTGGCCAGCGCTGGCGAAGCGTACGCAGAGGGAGGGGAATATGAAGCAGCACGAGGATTTCGCGTTCGACGGAACCACGACGTCGTCACGGCGTGCGATGAGCAAACCGCGCACGTGGTTTGGAGTAGCCGTGCTGGTGCTCGCGTCCACCGTCCCGCTTTCTGTCGCCGGCGGTGCCGCGTCCGCCACTACGTTGTACGTGTCACCGAGTGCTGTAGCGTCCGCTGCGGACACCTCCTGCACCACGGCGGCCTTCTCCCTCATTCCCTCAGCCATCAGTGCAGCGTCACCCGGTACAACCATCATCGTTTGCCCTGGTACGTATCCGGGTCCGATTACCGTCACCCTCGCGATCACCCTGGTCGGCGTGAACGCGACGATCAACGCCGCCGGGGCGAACAACGGCGTCGTCATTCCCGCGTCGGGCGCCACACTGGAGGGCTTCACGATCGAAGGAGCGCAGGGCGAGGGCGTCCTCGTTACGGGCACTCAGGGACACCCAGTAACCCACGTCACCGTCAGCGGGAACATCGTGAAGGACAACGATCAGGGCAATCCTACGGGCGCGCCGATCAGCACGTCGTCGTATCGCGAATGCAACGCGACCGGGGTAGTTCCCGGTGACTGCGGCGAAGGGATCCACCTCATGGTGGCGGCGTACTCCGTGGTCTCGAACAACCTCGTCGAGAACAATTCAGGGGGCATCCTGGTCACTGACGAGTTCGGACCCGCCGATCACAACGTCATTGTCAACAACACCGTCGCCAACAACACATTGGACTGTGGTATCACGTTGCCGAGCCACTCGACTACCGCCTACGTCAACGGCAAACTCAACGCCGCTGCCGGTGGTGTCTTCGACAACCTGGTCGCGGGCAACACGCTTCTTAACAACGGGACCACGGGTCAGGGCGCAGGAATCTTGCTCGCGGCCGCGGCCCCCGGAGGAGCCGTCTACAACAACGTGATTCGCGGCAACACGGTCGACGGTAACGGAATGTCCGGCATCACCGTTCACCAGCACGCCCCCAACCAGTACCTCGACCACAACGTGCTCGTGGGCAACGAGATCGGAGTTAACAATCTCCTCGGGGATCCGGACTTCCAGCCCGCCGATACCTCACCGACAGGAATCCTTATAGGAAGTGTGGCACCACTAAGGATCACGATCCTTCGCAATACGATCAGCAACAACACCTATGGGGTGTGGGCGTCAGCATCGGTGAAGATGAATGGGCTCGCGTCGAACACGTTCCAGTCCGACACCACGACGATCTACCGCGCACCATGATCCGAGTCCTTCGCGACGTCAGCAATGAGCCCTTGAGCCATCATTCGAGTAATTCAAGGAGGGGCTTCCTGACATGACGGCAGAGGCAGAAACCACTCAGTCAGTTATGACGACACACGAGAATAACTTCGCCATCGTCCCCACGTCCGGCGTCATCATCGCGAGTGTCTACGTGGCCGGGCTCGTAGTTGCTCTCGTCTCCAACACCGCGTGGGCGGTCGACTTCTTTCACGTCGTGTCGGGAGCTATGTGGACCGCTATCGATCTCTTCGTCGGACTCATCATTGGACCGATCATCGGGCGCCTCTCGCCCTCGGCGCGCCGCGAATTCATGATCCGTTTCATGCCCAAGATGGTCGTCATCATGCCGGCTCTCGTCGTGGCGACACTGGCGGCCGGATTCCAGTTGGCCCGACAGCATGGCTACATTCTCTCCTCGTGGCCTCATCACGCTTGGGTGGTGGCATCCTTCATCGTCGTGGGCGTGTTGACCGTTATCGCGATCGGCGTACTCGAACCAGCGAATCTAGCCGTCCTGTTCGAAATGCGTAAGGCCGAGCCTAACGCCGTGGCCATTGAGAAGCTGATGAAGCGATTTATCTACACCGCCGGGATCACGGGGATCATGCAGGTTGCAACTCTGATTATCATGACCAGGCTGGCCACGCTGTGACGTCGACGACTCTATCGCAATCTCTCGCCACGCCACCGCGACCACTGGTTCCACTCTTTTGCCAAGCCTCCCTTGGCTTTCTCGTCTGTGCCGCCATCATCCTCGCGGCGCAGATCCCCGCGGACCGTCATCTCGCCCTGCCGGTAGCCTTCGACTCGACGGCGTGGGCGCTCTTCCTCGTCGGAGTCGTTCTGACCACGAGGGTGAAGTTTTTCGCCTGGAGAGTCTTTCGACTAGTAGCCAGCCGCCAGTTCCTCGTCGAGGTAGTTATCGGCGGAATGTTGGAGTTCGTATTCATCCATGATCACATGCGTGCCACGATCTTGACGATTTTCACGTCACTCCTCGTTGTCTTCGCGATGGATGTTGCTCTCCTCATCGCGTTCACCGTGGCCCAATACCAGAGCGTTGACTAGCGCTAACGTTACGACGAGCAGGCCAGCCGGAAAACGGCCGGGTTCTCTGGGGAATCTCACTCCAACGTTCATCGGGAATGGCGTTCGATCGCCCCTGGGTGGCCGAAGTGAGCCCAGCTCCATTAGCGACGAACGTCATCCCGGTTCAGGGTCCGTGTACACCCCGCGCATTTCCCAAGTCGTGAATTACGCACGTTGTTGGGGTCCGTACCGGCCCCGGGGAATCGTTCTCATGATCGGGTAACCCCCGCCTATCGAGTGCGGCAAGGACGCGGCGGCGATCGTCGCGGCCGCGTCAACGACCTCGCGACCACCTGCCACGACGAGCGCTCCGTCGACGTCTGGGGACCGAACTCACTGCGAGGTGCTACCCGACGCTCATGCCGAGGCTCCAGAAGGACGGCACGCACTAGCGCCTGGCCAGACGCACGGCCGACACGGTTGCACTCGACGTTGTGGTCGCTGCAGCCAGGTGTTTGATGACCGCGATACGCAGCTTCTCGCTCGCGGGCTCGCGTGAGAGGACGGTGATCGAGCCCAGGGAGAACGAGCCGGAGGACGCCGGTCCGTAGAAGAGGTGTTGTTCGAGCGTCGACCGCTGGGCGCTGGACATCGACGACCACTGCGCCCGTAGGTGCGCGAGGGCGCTCGGTCCGCCGAACAGGGTGACCAGCGCGAGAGAGCGAGCGGCGTAGGAGACGGTCAGCACGTCGCACGCGGGTACCAGGCCATGGGTGTGCGTACTGGTGCTGGCGGTGCGCGCGGCCGACAGCGCACCGCCTCCGGCTACGAGTGGCCGAATGGCGAAGAGGTCACGACGCCACGGCGATCCGCCGCGAAGCAGGTCACCCCACACGCCCAAGATCGACGAGCGGCACGCGGTAGCGATGTGCGCGTGTGTCGACGACGTGTCCAAGCGGTGCGACTCGCCGGTGGCGCGCGTGCCGACGCCGCCGACAACGCTGGGAAGTACAGCGATGACGACTACGGTAATGCGTGTTTGGTTGGGTGTGACATGACGACCCCTTTCGTGACGACCAAGTTGGAACTACGTGAGCCACGCTTCGACGGGCGGACACCGCATCACGGCGGGGTCCGGAGGTGTGGTAACTCCGGGGACGAGACAGGGTCCGAGGCTCACGGCGGGCCCCAGAGTATTCGCAGCGCCGAGGCGTACCAGTACTCGCAAGCGGTAGGGCACCGCGCAACTCGCGCAGCGATTCACGAGCGGGTATTGCAGGGTGACCGACGTACCGTTGGCTGACTCAGACTCGATTGACCCGTTGATGCCGGCTGGTGTGAGGCCGGTTCCTCCTCCGGGAAGTGGATACCAGCGCGCGAGCGCCGCCCAACCGGTCCCGCCGGGCCGCGGGACCGGTGCCGTGATGAGTCCCGAAGGTGGCTGGAGCACCAGTTTCGAACAACCGCAGTCCATGGGAAGTAGCGAGAGTTCGTCGCCGGCCGAAATAGTGCCCGGACGCCACCCAATCAGATAGGCGTGATTGTGCAGGACGAAGGTGACGGCACCTGTAGGGGCACCGTGAGCGAGCAGATAACGCCGTAAGCACGGCATCGCCGTCGACGTCGACGTGGTAGGTCCCTCGAGACATGCGGCGGCAGCCAGCGCCTGGGTGCGCACCGCACCGTCCCAGACCTCACCGGCCGTTATACGCGGTGGCGGCGTCGTGCTGGTGATGGGAAGTGTTGTCCAGTGCGCGCCAGCATCCAGCGACTCGAGCAGGCGGTCGGGTCCTGCCAGGCCCGGGCCACCCTCGACGGCGACGGCACTGGTGGGGCTGGTCCAGGCCAGGCTCGTCAGCGGCGCTCCCCCACCCGCCACCGTGGAGGTGTTGTAGTGAAGTCCGCCGTCACCCGAAACGTAGATCTCGTCAGCACCCGAGAACACGGTCACGGCTACCGTGTCGCGACTGTAGGCCGCGACCTCCTGGACTACCCCGTTTAGTGGCGCCTGGCCAACGTCGACGAAGGTTGTACCCACATCGGCGGAGGCGTAGAGCACCTTCAGTTGCTGACTCGCACTCGGTGGTTCGCCGCACACAACAAGGATGCTGCCGTCTCGAGACACTGCGACGGCACGGGGGGTGGCTGCGGCTTCGGAATCGCACGGCTGACGGCCGGGCGACCAGGAAGCGCCACCATTATCGGTGCGCCAGAGGCGATCCGGGCCAGCCGTTGGCACGCTGGCGAGCGTAATCACGCCGATTTGGCCATTTTGGGCTGCTTCCCAGAGACCGTCTCCGGCTAGACGCGATACCAGCGAAAGCGTGGTGCGGCCTGTTGAGGCGCGCCAGACGTTCAGTTCGGGTGCCGCACAGTGCGCAGCGGCTAGGGCGCAGGTCATTGCGAGGACGTCAACGGCGTGCACGGCACGCAGAACAGCGATCACGTTGGCGGGAGTCAACAAGCTCCAGTGACGAGCGCCGTCGGTGGTCATCCACAGTCCCGGACCCCACGCGTAGCCCACCTGGCGGCTGACGAAGAGCACCTGGCTCACGGCCAGCGCGGCCGCAGGGTCGCGGGTGGCCACGGGTACCGGGGGACCAGGTAAGCGCGTAAAGGTTCGTCCGCCATCGCGGGTCATCAGGATCGAGGTGCAGCCGGACTGCATTGGTGGGCAGTCGCCCTCGCCGAGGACGTACCCCGTCGTGGCGTTCAACCAGGAGGTGGCGGCGGGGGCGAAGGGGGGCTGAGGTGCTGGTCCAGATTGCGCCTGTGCTGGCGTGTTGGTGGTTCCGAGAACGAGAATCAAGGTGGCGGCAAGTACCAGCGACCGCCAGTGACGACACGCCATTGTGTGGTCCCGCGAGAACGAAGGGGCCTTCGTCGGGTCGGGTGCGCTGCCGTCGCGTGCGTAGGTGTGCACCAGTCCCTCCCTCTCCGGGAGTCGAGGGTTGACGCCTGAACACCCCTCCGGCCCCGGTGCTGACGAACTCTCGCAGCGCACCAACCGACGTGCGTACGAACGCGCGCAGCATAGCGCCATGCCTTCGTGGCTGCAATATCACTGGCTCTCGCACGGGCACCGAGGAGACACCCTCCGGGCCCTTGGTCAGCATGACCTAGCGCCCAACGCTGTCGGCCTCGCGAGCAGCAACTTACGTTCGCTGTCGGTCCTAGCGTCGACGCCCGGCCGAGAAAGTGCGTGGAAGACTCGCCACTGGACGTCACTCAGGGATGACAGATCCTGTGACTACGAGGCGAAATCACCTACCCCGCATTTGGACCTCGGCAGTAGTTCTCCGGATGACGAGCTCATTAGCGCGACCAACTCCAGCCGAGGGCGGCGAGGTCTCCAGGCAGTCCTGGGAGGTGGCCCACGACCTGGACCAGTTAATCGGCGGCGGCAGGTGCCGAGCCGTGGTTGGCAACGAAGACCTCACCGTCAGGTGTCACGACGATTCCGGTGGGGACAGCCTCCGTGTCGCTCCTCAAGTTGCTGTCCCGTAACTGCACTGTGAGGTTGACTCGATCAACGTCGCCTTTGGTGGATCCTGACTCAGCTCACGGACTCGTACACCGCTGCTGGGACTCGACCGGCTTACTACTGTCTTGCGGACCCTACGTAGGGAACGACTAGTGAGATAGTTCACGAGGACAACTTGACTTGACCTTGTCACTGAGTAAGATAAGCGCTTAACAAACGCAAGCGCTTAACTAAGTAGGCGCTCGTGAGTTGCTCGGGGGGCTCGGTGGCACTGTCAGGGAAGGCGACAATCTACGCTGTGGCACAGCGGTGTGGCGT
>JAJYDR010000057.1 GCA_021777285.1 Actinomycetes bacterium | reverse complement strand
GCGAGAGCTCGACGCCAAGCTTCGGATTCCAGACATGGAAGAACCGCTCGCCATACCACTCGATGAACGAACATTCGGGCAAGGAACTACGTGGACGTTCGTGACCAAGCACGGCTACCTGGATATTGCCCTACTTCCTGACGGAACTCGAGGTTACGACGACTTGAGGCGATCAGCCACTCACGAGCAAATAACCGACAGCCTGACAATCGTGGTGGCGGCCTTGGCCGATGTCATTCGTTCCAAAGAAGCAGCCGGTCGCGAAAAAGATCGCGCCGTGCTCCCGATACTCCGCCAGGTCCTCGAACGTTCACGCCAGAAGGATCGAGACGGTCGTGGGATGGAACTCTGACGTTCTGGGCAATTCGAGAAGACAAGTCGCACCCGCCAACTTGAATGCCCCCGAGTGGAGGTAACGGGACTTTGTTCGAACCCCGGACCATGCCTTGACACGGAAGGGATGTGGCCGTACACTGGCCGTACAGAAGGAGTTGGCTATGTCTACGACCGCACGCAAGCGAGACCAGCGAATCGAAGTGAGAGCAACTGAGGAAGAGCGTTCGCTCATCGACCAGGCGATTCGCTACTCCGGAAGTGACGTGACGACATTCGTCCTCACGAATCTCCTCGACGCCTCTCGTCGCGTGCTCGCCGATAGGGTCAGCTTCACCGTTAGCGCGCAGGACGCAGCCGAGTGGAACCGGGTCAACTCCCTCCCTGCGCGAGAACTCCGAGGTCTACGCGCGCTGTTCGAGCGCCCCTCACCTTTCGACGAATCTGAGTGACCTACCTTCCGCCTCGGCTCATCGCGAGCAGCGACGTTGTCGATGACTTTCAATGTCGATCGTCAGAGCAGACGCTCTGGTTGCAACGGCACGCCAAGCAGTCAGCCGCCGCCAACTCCACCACGGTGTTTGTCGTCACCGAATCAAACTCGGCTAACGTCGCGACCTACTACGCCTGGCGAATGGCTGAAGTTGGACTGTCGGATGCACCCCCGCGGATCACTAGGGGAGTCGGCCGCTACCCACAACCCGTCGCGCTGTTGGCGAGGCTTGGAGTCGACGAACGTCATGAAGGCCATGGGCTGGGTGCAGGGATGTTGCGCGACGCCGTATCTCGCATGCTTCTGATAGGCCACGAGATTGGATGTCGAGGTCTCCTGATTCATGCTGAGAATGACGATGCGCGCAACTTCTACTTGCACCTTGTGCCGGAGCTCGAACCTAGCCCTACCGATTCATTGCACCTGGTCCTGCTAACCAAAGATGCGAGACGCACACTCGAACTCCCGTGAGAACTGCACCCACCAGAATGGTGTGATTATGACAACGAGTGGGCGCTGAGGGACTCGAACCCCCGGCCTGCTGAGTGTAAATCAGCTGCTCTAACCAGCTGAGCTAAGCGCCCGAAGTCTCCAGCCTAAACCAGTTGTGACCCTTGACCTTCCCCCACCTGACAAGACCTAGTTTGGAGATAGACGGAGATCAGGCGAAACGAAACTAGTCGCGGAAATGGGGTCAAGGTGACCATCTCCAAACGCTCGGCCCGTGAATTCGTGGGTGACGTCATCGCACGTGAGACCAGTCAGATGCTGCGTCACACGCCAGTGGCACGTGTCGGGACTGATCCCGAGGGTGTACACCAGCTCCGCGTCGCGTCACGACGACTCCGCTCCGAGCTTCGCCTGCTGGAACCCATGCTCGAACTCCGGTGGTTCGAGGCGATCATGAAGGAATTGGCCTGGCTGGGACACACGCTCGGCGATTACCGGGACACCGACGTGCTCATCGCGTTGCTCGAGGAGTTCGCCACGGCCGATCGAAGCCTCGATCGCGCGGTGGTTAGCCGTGCAATCGAGAATCGACAGTCGAACCAGGGCAGGGTCGTACGAACCCTTACTCGCCCTCGTTACGCATCACTGCTGGCTGACCTCGCCCGCAGCGTCGTTCGTCCGCCTTTGCGCCAGGCCAGCGACGGACCACGGTCCGTCGTCACTTCGCAGCTCATCGATGCGTGGGGTGACTTACGCAGCGCATCTTCGCGGGTGAATGACACCGCGGCGGACCTGCACCAAGTGCGGATCCTCGCGAAACGAGCCCGCTACGCCACCGAGATTGCGGCCCCCATGCTCGACGACGGTGCCCACGCCATCGTCGAGCGACTGGTAGCAATCCAGGACTCGCTCGGGCATCAACGCGACCTCGCGTCGGTTCGCCGGCACGTCACCACGTGGTACGACTCACCCGAGGCGGCGCGCGGGGTCGACCCAGTCGACGCGCGCGAGTCGTGGCTGTCCGCCGTCGAGGCAGCGCGTCGTGTCAGTCTCGACTCGTGGCGCGAGCCGCTCGCCGAAGCGATGGTCTTGATCGACGACATGAACGTCCACCAATCACAGCGGCCCGATCGTCACCAACTCCCCTAGGAGCGATGGCGTAGCGGCGATGATCGGCCGCCGACCGACGGCCGCATCGGTCACCAGTTCTTCGCCACGGTAATCCGCGTCAACCGCGCCAGCCTCGCGGGCGATCAACAGGCCGGCCAGGTAGTCCCAGGGGTTGAGGGTCGACTGCTGGGCAACGCCGTAGGCGTCAAGCGAGCCGTCGGCGACGAGGCAGATCTCGAGACTCGCCGCGCCCAGCGCCCGGAACTGGGCCCAGCCCGCGTGATACGCGGGCAGCCCCGAGAACGCAACGATCGCGTCGCCGATGCGCTCGCGGTCACTGGCGCGAATCACCTCGCCGTCGCGCGTGGCGCCCGCGCCACGCTCCGCTTCGTACGCGGTACCCGTCGCGTGATTGACGACGTAGCCCGCCACGAGTTCACCCTCGCCCAGCACCGCGAGGCTGGTCGTATAGAACGGCACGCCGTGATCGCAGTTCGTCGATCCATCGATCGGATCGACGACCACGGTGAGCGGCCCCGAGCCCGTCACGCCTGACTCTTCACTCACCACGCGAAACTGAGCGCCGCCGAGCACCCGTCGTGCCACGTCGTCGGCGACCACGTCGAGGTGGTACTGCGATTCACGAAGGCCCGAAAAGCCCCGTCCGCGGTGCGCCTCGATAGCCTGGCCGATCTCCTCGGCGCACTCTCGAAGAATGACAAAGATGTCTCGCATCGACTCCACCGTACCGGGACGAGGTCCACGATTCGGGCCAGTCGGAACCGCGCCCCGGGGCCGTACACTGCCTGACGGCCGTTCCCGACTCGCCGGGACCTCGAGACGACTGGAGACGTGGATGACCGGGACTCGACCGCGACGCCTAGCGCGCCGCCTCGGGGCCGTGTTGTCGCTCGCGCTCGCGGCAACGGTGCTCGCTGGCGTCGGCCCGGGCGCCACCACGGTGGGGGCGAGCCCGAGAATCTCGATGGCCGCCGGCGTCATCCGGCCCGCGGCCCACTGCCCCTGGGTCCGCCAGTCGTTGCACCACCGGGCGTCGCCCTCGGTGCTCGCCGATGAGGTCGTGGCCCACATGACCCTCGCCCAGAAGGTGAGCTTCATCGCGCTGTCCACGTATCCCCCGCTCGAGAACGCCAACGTCGGCATTCCGAACCTGTGCATCCCACCCTTGACGCTGACCGATGGGCCCAACGGCGTCGCCAACGGCCTGCAATTCGTCACGCAGCTACCGGCCGCGATCGGCATCGGCGCCACGTTCGACCCCTCCCTGGCGGGCGCCGTCGCCGGCGTGCTCGCCAGCGAGGCCCGCGCCAAGGGCATCGACGGCGTGCAGGCGCCGAACCTCAACCTGGCGCGCGTGCCCCTGAGCGGGAGAATCTTCGAAACCTACGGCGAGGATCCGGTACTCTCGGCGGTCTTGGGCGTGGCCGCCGTTCGCGCCATCCAGTCACACGGCGAAATCGCCGACGCCAAGCACTTCACCGCCTACACCCAGGAGACCGCACGAGCGCGGCTCAATCAGCAGGTGTCGGCGCGCGCCCTGGCCGAGATCTACAACGCGCCCTTTGAGGCCGCCGTGCGCCAGGGCCACGTGGCGTCGCTCATGTGCTCCTACGGTTCGCTCAATGGTGTGAACACCTGTTCGAGTCCCTATGTGTACCGAACACTGCGCCGGTGGGGTTTCACGGGCTTCGTGAGATCAGACCTCGGCGCGGTGCCCGATCCGGTCGCCGCACTGCGCGCCGGCATCGCCATGCTCAAGCCGATCTCGACCGCCGGCCTGATCGGCGCCGTCTTGCACCATCGACTCGCGGTAAGCGCCCTCGATCGAGCGGTCCACGCCGTCCTCGTCCCGATGTTCGCGCTCGGACTCGTGGCGCACCCGCTTCGCCTCGCGCTGGACGCACAGGTCTCAACCCCGGCACACGTCGCGATCGCCCTGCGCGCCGCCGAGAGCAGCATCGTGCTGCTGCGGAACCGCCGCCGAATACTGCCCCTGTCGGGGACGGCGCGGTCCATCGCCGTCATCGGACTCGCGGGCGACCAAGTTCCCATGAGCGCGGGCGGCGGCAGCGCGGCCGTCGTGGCTGGCAACGTGGTCACCCCCCTCGCCGCGCTCCGTCACGCGCTCGCTCGTCGCGCGCGACTCACCTACGCCCCGGGCGACGTCTACATTCCCAACGTCAAGTCCCGGCGCGACATCGTCATCGAGTCGGGCACGCCGCTCAAACTGATCACCCGATTTAGCCAGGTCGGCGAACCGGGCAAGGCCGACATCGGCATCGACCGCGGTGGCAATGTCACGCCGAGCGTCGCCACGGCGGCGACCCCCGGTTCGGGCGACAACTGGCTGACTTCGCAAGTGAAGTTTCGGGCCAAGCGCACGGGCATCTACGACGTCGCGTTCCGTCAGTTCGGTGACACCTGGGTGTACATCAATGGTCGGCTCCTCATCGCGTCGCGGGGACTGCACTCGCCCGATTTGATCACCACCGCGGTGCGGCTGCTGTCAGGTCGGGACTACACGCTGCGCGTCACCTGGTTCGACATCCGCGACCATCCGGCGCCGACCTTTGACCTCGTGGACGCGTCGCCGGCGATCGCGAAGGCCGTCCGCCTCGCCCGGCACGCCCAGTACGCCATTGTCTTTGCCAGCGCACCGACCTCGGAGGGGGCTGACCGGCCCAACCTCAACCTCCCGGGAGACCAAAACTCGCTCATCCGAGCCGTCGCCGCCGCGAACCGCCACACCATCGTCGTGCTCGAGACCGGCGGCGCCGTCGCGATGCCGTGGCTCGGTCGCGTCGCGGCGGTCCTCGAGGCCTGGTTCCCCGGCCAGGTTGACGGCGCCGCAATCGCCCCCATCCTCACGGGCGCGGTCGACCCGTCGGGCCACCTGCCACTGACGTTCCCCACCGCCGCCGAGTTCGCGGCGAGCGCGTCGCCGCGACTGTTCCCCGGCGTCAACGGCACGGTCACCTTCGCACCCGGCCTCGAGCTGGGTTACCGCTGGTACCAGGCCAATCACGTGCGTCCGCTATTCCCATTCGGTTTCGGCCTTTCCTACACCCGGTTCGCTTTGGGACACGCCCAGCTGCGAAGAACCGCCACGGGGGTTCGCGTGAGGCTCACGGTCACCAATACGGGCCGGCGCGCGGGCGCGGACGTCGTCCAGCTCTACGTCGCCTATCCGGCCGGCGCCGGTGAGCCCCCACACCAGCTTCGGGCATTCTCCCGGGTGCTCCTTGGAGCTGGTGCGGCGACGCGCATCACGATGACCGTGGATCGACGGGGCTTTTCGATCTACCGCCGGGGCGGCTTTGCCGTGGTGCCCGGTACGTATCACGTCGACATCGGTACGTCATCGGCCAATCTGCCGATTCGACTGTCCGTGCAGCTCTAACCGGTGCGACACCGCCCACGGCGACGACTAATCTTGAAGCGATGGCCGCTATCGACGTCGCCGGGTTCGTAGCCGATCTCAAGGACCACGCGGTCACCCACGGGTTCCACGTGCACGACGAACGCCATTTCGTCGAGACCTATTCCCTGCGCCAGGCGTGGGAAGTGGACCTGCACCCCGAAGACGGCTGCGGCGGGCCGGTCGACCTGCACGTCGAACTCGACGTCGACCCCCGGACGCTGCTCGCCTTCGAGGACGCCGTGATGGGTTTGCCCGACGACGTCGATCCACCCGACGAGTTTCACTTCCCCCTGATACTGACCTGGAGTCTGCCGCCCATGCCCCACGGGCCAGACCTGCTTCGCCTGGCGATCGATCTCGCGCCGATCGGCGGCGTCGACATGCCTCTCGAGGTCACCGCGACCGACACGTTCGCCTCGCCCACCGAGTCGAGCGAGCGGCGCATCGCCATCGTCGCCCGTCGCGCAATCTCGCTCAGTCAAGTGGCCAAGGGCGAAGATCCACTGTGTGATGTCTTCGAGCACGGACGCAGGGTGAGTGACGTCCTGCTCCAAGCCGCGGACTCGTGGCTCGCCTGATTCGTCGGCTGGCTCCCCTCGTCCTTATCGCCACGTCGGCGTTGGCCCTCAGTTCGTGCGGCACGTCGGGCGCGGTCTCCCAAGCCCGCATCGCCTGCCGCTACGTCGACAGGGCACTGGCCATCTATCGCCAGAGCAACGAGCCCGGACTCTCCGCATCCGCGAGCGCGAATCGCCAGGCGCGCGCGCTCGCGATACTCCTGCGCGCCACGCCCTACGCCGCATCGGCCACGTCGAGCGACGGCGGTTGGAACCCGCTGATGACCACGATCAACGAGGCCGAGCGCGTCCCCATCGTGGACTTGATCCCGTCGCTGACGCACCTGTGTCGAATAGCCCAGTCGTCGACACCATATCTCTAGCGAACTGTTCGGTGGCGATGACCGAGCCGCGCCACCGACCTAGTCGTTGAACCGTTCGTAGAGCCACTCGAGCGAGTTCTCGTCGAGCATCGCGTCCTCCCAGCCCTCGAGCTGGTCCTCGAGGGCGCCGAGGGAACTGATGGTCCCGATCACGACGACCGTCAAGCCGCTCACCGGCTCGTCGGCCACGAGGAAGTCGCCGAAGATGTCCTCGCTCACCGTCGCCTCCGGGCCGATCATCAGGTAGAGCTCGCCCGTCGCCTCGACCCACGACAATCGGTAGGTGTTGCCCGTGGCGTCGCTCCACTCGTCGCCGAACTCGAACTCCGCGCTCTCGCGCCGGGCCTCATTCTGCTGGTAGAAGGCTTCGATGTCCATGGCCGCAGCCTACGTCGGTTATGTGCGCGCCGCTATGCGTCGCACTGGGCACGATCGTGGGCATGAAAACTGGCGCGTACCGAGTCGCCCGACTGTGCGTGCTGCGACGCGCACACCCCGGTGGACTTCGTCTCATGACACCTACCTACGACGTACTCGCCCACCTGCGCACCGACTGGCACCACGCCGCGCACCGACCACCGTCGGTCGCCGCCCTGCATCGGCTCCGCGACCGACACCCCGACGCGCCGCTGCGCGAGATCGAGGACCTCGGTGACCTCGTCGACGCCCTCGAGGTACGCGCCGCGCGGCCAGTGCTCGAGCGCGCGCGGCTCGTCCAGGTCATGCTCGAAGAGGCCGACGACGCCAACGTGCGCCGGGCGTTGCTCCAGACGCTGCTGCCCGGTATCGTGAGCGTCTGTCGTCAGTTGCGCTTCGGCGCAGGCGTCGTCACCGAACCGAGCGAAACCGTCGGTGCGGCGATTGCCCTGGCGAGCGAACTCCTGGTCGAATGGGCCGGTCAGTCGCGCCCGTACGCGGCGCCCGACATCCTCTCGGCGCTTCGCGGGCGCCTGCGGCGCTGGCTACTCAAGGAGAAGGCGGCAGTCCAGGCGGCCGGCGGCTTCGACGACGACGTCGCGGCCCCGACGGACTCGTCGCTCGAGCACCGACTCGCAGCGCACCGCGGCGGGCCGCACGAGCGTCTCGCGCGACTCACGTACGCGCGCGTCTACGAGGGTCGATCGTGGCGCGACCTCGCCGCCGCGGACCACTCGGCCCCGCAATCACTGCAGAACGAACTTCAGCGCTTCGCCTACCGGTTCCTCGTGTGAGTCGCGATGACCTCACCCAGTTTGGCGACGGTACGCGCGCGTCGATACCGTGGATTCATGATGCCTCGCGTGACGTCGCTGCGAGCGACGCACCTCGTCCTCTGGTCGAGTCCGATCCTGTTGCTCGTCCTCGTGTTCAGCGTGTCGGGTTCGCCCAAGACAATTGCGAGCGCTCGTGGTGCGGCGACGAACAAACCAGCGATGGGCCACCGCACGGTTCCAACGACTACCGAGATGACGACCTCGACGTTGGCGGCGACCGCCCCGAGACCCGCTCGCACCTCGAGCGTCGCACCGACTCGCCGAGCGCTGGCGACCGCGACGTCCGACGCGCCATCGCCGACGACGACCGCCGCGACCGCGCCGCGAGCCGCCTCCTCGCTCGTGGCCAGCGCCGCGAGCGGCGCGCTGGTCGGGGACCTGGTCTCGGCCGGGGCCACGGAGGACGTCCCGCTCCAGGGGCCGGGCACCTGGCTCGTCCAGTCGAGCGCGCCGATGCTGGCCCAGCTGTCCTGTCCGGGATCGACTCAACCGGTCAGTACGACGCTCAGCATCAACGCGCTGGTGGCCTGTCGGCTCCACCTGATCAGCGCGTCGGCCGGCCCCGTTCGCTGGCAGATCGTTCCGACGCCGTGAAGCGCTTCGCCACTGGACCGCTGCACGGCGTGGCATTGGGTGTCTACTTTCTATTCACCCCGTACGTCGTCGTGACCAGGTGGTCGGTCGTTGCCCAACGATCCGACGCCGCCGTCGTTCGAGCCCTGCTCGTCGCACTCGCGCTGTTCTGGCTCGCCTTCGTCGTCCAGTTGCTGCGCAACGTGGGACAACTGCGCCACGGGGCGGCGCTGGGGTTGGGGGGAACCGCCTGGCTCGCCGGACTCATCGTCGCGGCGCTCGCGCTGGGGCCGTCGCCATCGGCCCCGATGCACTCGAGCTCGCCGCCCTCGGGTGCCGTGGCGACGGCGGTCCACCGCGACCCGGCGCCACGCCCCCGACCAGTGGCCGGCCTCGGGGCGCTGCCCCTGGCGTTGATGGCCAAACGGCGTCGCGACCTGTCACGCTTCGAACAGACCGACGACGACGACATCGACGACGTCATCGCCCTACTGCGCGGCGCCGACCCGTCACTCGTCAGTCACCTGCGTCGGGTCATCGGTACCCGACGCGACGGTGTCGTGCGGGTGGCCCACGACTACGCCTTCGCCGCGCCGTCGTTCGACGACACGCCGGTCGTCGCGTGCGTCGTGGCCGATGACGACAGCGAGCCGCTCGTCGCCTTCGCGCGCGAGGGCGGGACGCTGCGAATCCCGCCGCACTGGACAAGGGACCACTTGGTCGAGAACATGGTCGGCTTGCACGACGGTGGGCGCATCGTCGCGACCGACGTCGACTACGACTTTCTGCGCGCGCTCGCCATCCGGTCGGTGCGACGTCATCTCGTGGTCTACCTGGGCGACCCGGACGCGCTCGACGATGCGCTACGAGCGTGCACCGTCACCCTGGACCGAACGAACGACGTGCGCCCCGAGCGTCGCGAGCTTGGCACGGTATCCTTCGCCGGCTTCGCCGAGGACGAACCGGCTCGCGACGAACCGGGCGTCTTCGTGGAGTTACTCCGACCCGACCCCGTCGTGCACGGGCTCGTCGAGCCCTTCACGCCCTCACTGCGTCGGCGCAGCATCGAGATGGTGGCGTACGCCACGCTGCACCGCGGCGAGGCCGTCAGCGGCGACCGGCTCCGATCGCGCGTGCTCGTCCACGCCGACGTCGACGCCTCGCTGCGCACCCTCGCCAACACCGCGACGAGCGTTCGCCGGAGCCTCGGCACCGACGCCGATGGCCCGCGGCTGCACCCGGTGTCGGCGGATGGCCTCTACCGACTGCACGGCGTGACCAGTGACGTAGGGCGACTGCACGACCTCGTGCGAGACGCCCGCCGGCGCTCGAACGCCGACGCGGCGCCGCTGTTGATCCAGGCGCTCAACCTGGTGCGCGGTGAGCCGCTCGCCGGCGTGCGCCACGGCTTCGAGTGGTTCACGATCGAGGGACACCTGGCGCGGCTCCAGCGTGATGGCGAGTGGGCTGCCCTCGCACTGCACGAGGCGGCCCTCGACGCGGGTGACGTCGAGCGGGCCTACTGGGCCATCGAGCGGGGACGGTTGCTCGACCCGTTCAACGACGTGCTGGCCGACGCGCTCGCGCGCGTGCCGCGGCTACGCCAGTTTGGCGGCGATCGTACCGGCGCTGCGTAGGACGAGCCCGTCGGCGCCGGCTGAGCTGTAGCGGTGCGCCGGACGCTCCCGGGCCTCGGCCACGAGGTCGGCGAGCAACTTGCCGAACGGCAGAACCGGCTCGACGAAGAGGTGCTTGGCGAGTGACCCGGGGATGGTGTTGATCTCGTTGAGGTAGACCTCGTCGTCGTTGGCGAGAAAGTCGATCCGGGCGACGCCGCGCACCGACGCGACCGCGGCCACGGCGCGTGCGACTTCGACGATCCGCTCGGCCTGGCCCGGAGCGAGCACGGCCGGGATCTCCCGGGGTGCCGACACCATGCCTTCGCCGCCCACGTACTTGTCGCGGTAGTCGAGAATCTCCGCATTGAGCGCCCGCCGAAGGGGCCGCTCGATCGCGGAGAGTTCGAGCGTCGGATAGCTGCGCACGGCCACCTGCACGTCGACCAGGTCGGCGCGGAAGGGCTCGACCACGCAGCCGAGCGCGAAGTGGCTGTTGGCGCGCAACCGGGCCAGTGCGGTCGCGAGGTCACCGACGACGTCGATGCCGATGGAGGAGCCGCCGAACCGGGGCTTCAAGATGTAGGGGCCGTCGAACGGCAGCGACGACGTGGCCTCGCTGAGCAGGACACGCGGCAGGGTCGGCAGTCCGGCCGCCGCCGCGACGGCGCCAAAGGCCCACTTGTCCATCCCCAGCGCGGCGCCGGCCACGGTCGGACCCGTGTAGGCCAGGCCCGCGAGGTCGAGAATGGCCTGGAGCGAACCGTCCTCGCCCGGTCCCCCGTGCGTGGCCAGGACCACGACGTCGACGTCGAGGCGACGGTCCTTGCCCAGGCGGCCCCCCGAGGTGAAGAATCCACCGCCGTCACCGACGCGCAGCGTCAGCATCGACGAGCCGCGCGGCACGCCGTCCACGAACGCCTCGGCCTCCACCTCGCCGTTCACCAGGTAGAAGTCGCCGGTCTTGGTCCAGTAGATGCCCGCGGCGGCCGAGTCACTCCGGCGCAACTCGCGCAGGGCCTGGAGCCCCGTCAGGATCGATACGTCGTGCTCGGGCGACGGCCCGCCGTAAATCACACCACTGGACACCGCTCACCTCGTTCCTAGACCGACCATCAAGGGTAGTTGTCGGGCAGGTCGTTGAGATACAACACCGCGTCGCCGGCGCCCAGCGTTTCGCGAACCCACGCCACCGCCTGTTCACGCCGGTCAAAGCGACGCGGCCGCTGTTCGTAGCCCATCGCCAGCGCCAGCGCATTCGTGCGACCGACGACGACCAGCTCCACTCCGAGGGCGCGCGCGCGGCGCGCCAGCGCCAGATTCTGACCGTACTGGTCGCGGCCGAGTTCGACCATGCCGGGTGTCACGAGTACCCGACGTCCCGAGACGTCCAGACCCACCAACACGTCGACGGCGGCCACCGAACTGGCCGGGTTGGCGTTGAAGGTGTCGTCGATCACCAGGACGCCCGAGGGCGCCGTCACCACGTTCGCCCGGTTCGCGACCGGCGACACCCCGCTGATGCGTGCGAGGACCCGTTGTCGGTCTTCGCCGAGCTCGATGGCCGTCGCGATCGCGACCGCGAGGTTGCTCGGCTGAACGCCGACGATGCTCGGGTGCGAAGTCGTCTCGTGTCCGTCGATCGCCACGCGCCACTGGGTACCGTCGCGCACGACGCGCACCTGGGCGTCCGTGGAAGTCGATCCGGCGCGCACGACCCGCTTGCCCGACGCCTCCAGGCGCTCGACCCAGCGGCGCAGCCGCTCGTCGTCGACGTTGAGCACGACCACCGACGCCCGCTCGGTGATCTCGAACTTGGCGGCGTCGATCACCTCGAGCGAACCCATGCGTTCGAGGTGGACGGGTCCGATCGCGGTGACGACGGCGACCGTCGGTGGGCACCAGTCGCACATGGCCCGGATCTCGCCCGGGCCGAAGGTGCCCATCTCCGCGATGAACACGGTCGTACCGTCAGCGAGGTTCTCGTTGATCGCCCGCGATAGTCCGGCCCGATTGTTGAAGCTGCGCGGCGAGGCGACGACGGAGCCGTCCATCAGCTGGGCCAGGTGATTCTTCGTGGAGGTCTTGCCGTAGGAGCCGGTGATCCCGACGACCGTCGGCGCTACGCGCGCCAGGCGTGCGCGCGCTCGGTCGACGAACTCGCGCGCGCGGCGGTCCTCGTAGGGCGCCAGCACCCGCGTCGCCACGTCGAGCAGCGCGGGCACGGCCCACACCACGACGACGATCCCGAGCCACGGCTCGGGCGTCAGCGCACCGAGCAACCCGATCGCGACGGCCATCACGCTCGCCACGACCGCGATGGTCGTCGAGCGCCGCGTCCAGTGCAGCGCGCTGGTTCGCCCGCGCAGCGAGAGTCCCGTCGGGCAGAGCCAGCCGTAGAGGATTGCGTCGACGACCAGGATCACCGGGCTCGCGAGCACGAAACCGACGATCAGCACGAGAAAGAGCACGTGGCTGAGCGTCACTGGCCGGCGCAGGTTACTGCGTTCGGGCGCCGACGCCCGCGCGACCTGGGGCGAGGTCCAGCGCCCGAGGAACCTCGCCAGCGACGCCGGCACGTAGTGCTCGCGCTGCAGGACGCGAAGCCACCGGACCAGCTGGGCGCCGTACGCGCTCGCCACCGCGAGCGCCGTCACCACCTCGATCGCTACCCTCACCCGAGCACCTCGTCGATCAATTCGCACAGCGCGGCCGGCGCTTCGATGGGCACCAGATGGCCGATGCCCGGCAGGACCCGCAGGCGTCGTCCGTCGGCGTCGGGCGTGCGCAGCAGCGCGTTGGCGCGCTCGGCGACGCCCACGGGTACGACCGTGTCGAGCTCGCCCCACAGGAAGGCGACGGGCACCTCGATGCGCGCGAGCTCGTCTTCGTAGCCCTCGGCGACGGTCGCCACGAGCACGTCGCGAATGATTCCCGACGCGGCGCGGTAATCGGTCGATCCGTACTTGTGCCGGGCCGCCTCGAGGCGCTCGTCGGACAGCCAGCCGCGTCGGTGCAGCCACCGGATCGTCCGGTACGGGCGCGGCGATCGAACAGTTACCCGCTCGCGCAGCAGTGGGCTGCCAGTCAGGATCACGCTCGTCACCAGCTCGGGGTGCTCGGCGGCGATCACCGTGGCGATTCGACCACCGAAGGAGTGTCCCACCACGAGGACCGGTCGGCCCAGTTCACCGAGCACCGGAGCGACGAGGGTCGCGTAGTAACGGGCGCCGCCCGCGACCGATGGGGGTGGTGAGGATCCGAACCCCGGCAGGTCGAGGGCCACGGACGAGCGTCCGGCGCGCGCGAGTACGGATTGGACGGCGTCGAAGTCCCGGCCCCGACGGGCCCACCCGTGGAGCAGCACCACGTCGACGGGGCCTTCCCCGGCGACTTCACCAAAGATGGTCCCGTCACCGAAGGTCCGCAGCACCCCTCAAGGTTACCGAGGCAGCGCGCCGTGACGGCAATGACCGATCCTCCTATCGATTGTCAAGTCGGTCGAGATCTGGCGGACAGACCAATCATGAGCCATCCAGCGGAGGCAGCCTCTTATGAAGTCACGCCGTCTCGAGATGGGGCCGGGTCGGGGTGGGCAGA
>JAJYDR010000056.1 GCA_021777285.1 Actinomycetes bacterium | reverse complement strand
TGGTGGGTCATCGGAGTATTCCTTTCGTGCCTTGCTATGGACACATCAAGAAATACTCCGGTGGCCCGTCTTCACGAAGGACCGGGTAAATTACACCACTTCAGGGGACGTCAACATGACCGATCCCGCGATCAGTAGTGCCACACCTGAGGCTTGCAGGCGAAGTCCGCCAGAAGCAAGATGACGTATCCGGGATCGCGAAAGCTCATCGAGGCGCAGATGTTCAGCTACGGAAGCGGCATCGTGCGTGGTCATTGCTTGAAGACGTAGAGAACAGTTCATCACCGATCGACTCGGAGCCGTTGTACGACCCATCGGCTCCTCGCCCGGGGCTGACCGGCGCGTAGCGCGCGGTCGGCCCATCGGGCCAAGTGTGTGATCCCCAGAATCCCCGACGTGAGTCCTGTCGAGAGGAATCTGCCGAGCTCTCACGAAACATTGTGTTCGAAAGAGGCCAGAAAACGTCCTATTCCTATGGGGGATGAATGTCTCATCCCTCGTAAGGAGAGACATGAGACTGCCCATCGACACGACCACCGTGAAGTTTGCGGCCGCTGGACCCGCTGAACCCGTCCTCGACTACGAGACCAGGGCACCGAAGTTGGACGAGAACGGCGTCGCACTGTTCAACGTGCCGCTCTTCGCGGCTGGCACGGGAATCAAGGACTCGATCACCGTGAAGGTGGCGGGAGAGCCCAAGGGTCTCGCCGAGTTCACCCTCGTGAAGGTGACGAACCTGGTCGCGAGCACCTGGGAGGTTGGCACGAACCACGGGGTCAGTTTTCGTGCTGACCGCGTCGAGGCCGTGAAGGTCGGCGCGTAGTGGGCCGGCTCCTCGTCTTCCTCGTCGTTGCCACTCTGGTTCAGTTCGTCCTCGCGTGGGCGCTTACCCATATGGGGCTCGCCGTGCTCGGCGCGGGCGCTTGGTGGATGTGGAGCCGGCGAAACGGGGGCCAGCGTGCGTAACGGCGGATCCTCCGCGTTCGAGCGTCGCCCCTGGATGGGTATCTACATCCAGGGGCGCCGCGTCGAGCTCTCAATTGCAGTTGGTCTCCTCCTCGCGCTATCCCTTTCGAGGCGTCTAGGGCCTAGTGGGCCATTGCTCGTCGGTGCAGTGGGCCTGGCCCTCTGGTTCCTTCGCCCCGAACTTCGCGAGCGGCTCTCGAATCAGATCAGGGAGAACCACGCCCGCCTCTGGCTGCATATGGGGCTGTGGCATTGCGCCATCGTTGGCCGGTCGGGCCGGATCCCCAAGGTCGTTCGTTCAGCCAAGATCCCCGTCGGCTATCGCTTTCTGGTCTCGCTTCCCATGGGGCTGCATTTTGCCGTCATGAAGAATCGGGCGCCCGAACTCGCTGCTGCACTCGGAGTACGTGAAGTTCGGGTAAAGGTCATCCCTCAGAACGCCCGCTACGTCGAGATCGTGGTGATTCGATCGAACGCCTTCCCTCGAGAGTTCGCTTCACCTCTCACGAAACTTCACGAGACGTCGCTCTGGGAGCCGGTGTATTTCGGCGTCGGCCAAGACGGCCTCGCGGTTCAGATCGGCCTGCCCGAGCACAACTTGCTGATCGGCGGCGAGCCAGGATCCGGTAAGTCGGTGGCGCTTTCCACGATCATCGCCGCTGCCGCGCTCGACCCGTCGGTGGGCCTCACCCTGCTGGATGGCAAGCAGGTGGAACTCGCCGCTTGGGCGGACGTCGCTGACCGATTTGTCGGAGCGGATCAGGACGAGGCGGTGGCCGCTCTCGAAGGCCTTCGCCAGATCATGGACTTTCGCTACCAGGTGCTCGCGGCGACCCGTCAGCGCAAGATCACGCGAGCCCAGAACGAGGGCCTGCACCTGCTCGTCGTCGACGAGCTCGCCTTCTACCTGCGTGGCGGCAAGAAGGAAACCCGCGACCGCTTCGCCGAACTGCTGCGCGACCTCGTATCGCGCGGTCGAGCCGCCGGCATCATCGTCGTGGCAGCGACCCAGAAACCCAGCCACGAGGTGGTCCCGACCTGGATCCGCGACCTCTTCTCGTTTCGCCTGGCGATGCGTTGCACCAGTACCGATGCGTCGGACACCATCCTCGGCCAGGGATGGGCCCAGCAGGGTTTCTCGGCGTCGACAATCGACCCCTCGACCCGGGGCATCGGCTATCTCCTCGCCGAGGGCGGCGTCCCCGTGCTGATCATGACGCCGTACTTGTCGGACGAGGAGATCGACAGCCTGGCGGACCGGGCCCTTCGGCTGCGGACGTCGTCGTGAACGCGGAAGAGCGACTCGCTCTGGTGCGAGAGATCGATCTCGCAAGGAACTGCTCGCACCCGATTCGCTTGACGGGCGAAGTGGTAAGCACCGAGACCGGTGAAGTGAACTCCAAGAGGCTCCTCGTCGCCTGCAAGGACCGTCGCGAAGTGGTGTGTCCGGCGTGCGCGTATCTGTATCGGGCGGACGCGTGGATCCTGGTCTCGACGGGTCTGATTGGAGGCAAGGGCACGCCGGCGTCGGTCGCTTCGCACCCTCGTCTCTTCGTTACGCTCACCGCGCCGTCATTCGGTTCAGTGCACACGATCACTGCGAGCGGCGGATGCGTCGTCAGACGAGATCCTCTTCGCGAATCGACGGATGGCGCAATCTCGAGAACTTTCGGCGACGCTTCGAGGGATTTCTTCGAACGCGCATCGCAGGAGACTCACGCGCACGTACCCGTCTGCACCCAACGCCACGAGCTCGACGATCCAGTTCTGGGCAAGCCCCTGCGCCCGGAGTTTTTTGACTACGACGGCGCGGTCCTCTGGAACGCCCACGTCTCGCGCCTCTGGAACAACACGGTGCAGCTCATCCGGCGCCTCCTCGCGGAGGCGGGCGGGCTCAACCAGGTCAGGCTGCGCCGCGCGGCCCAGTTGCACTATCTCAAGGTCGCCGAGGTCCAGCGCCGCGGTCTCGTGCACCTTCACGTCATCCTTCGTGTTGACGGGCCCGAGGGCGCCATATCGGAGCCTCCGTCGTGGATCACCAGTGAGTTGCTGGCCGAAGTGATCCGTCGCGCGGTGCGACGAGCGAGCGTGACTGATCTACGCAGTCGGGAACTGCGCTGGGGGACGATCATGGACATCCGCGACCTGGTGAGTGAACCCAGTGGCGCGCCCAGGGTGTCGTCCTACATCGCGAAGTACGCCACCAAGACGACGGGTGGGCGAAGCGAGTTGGCTCGTCGGTTTCGCTCCCGTCGCCAGATCGTTTCCGTGGTCGGCGATCCCCACGTTCGCCGCCTCGCCCTCGCCGCCTGGGACCTCGGGGGGAGGTCGGAACTGGCGCACCTGCGACTGCGCGACCACGCCCACGCCCTCGGCTTCACCGGCCAACTGATCACAAAGTCACGCGGCTACTCTACGACCTTTCGCGAACTGCGAGAAGCCCGAACGTCCTTCATGGTTGCTTCCAGCGGGGTCACGTCGCTGGCGGGGACGTTCCACTACGAGGGCCGGGGATATGACGACCCCCGTTCGAGCGCGTGGGCCGAGGTCCTCTTCGCCATGCAGCGCGAACTGCGCGAGGAGGCTTTCGAAGCGCGTCGCGGCGCCGATCATGACGGTTTTGGTGATCCGTCATGACACGTCATGAGATGTCGGTAACCGACCGCCGAGGTGGTCGAAACACCAGTGCCGGCACGGATTGTGAGTTCACATGACGAACCTTGGGTGCGAAGTCGTGAATTCATATTGGTCCTCTGCCGACATGAACTACACACCCACATTCATGTCCCTGTTGGTAACCGACCTGGGGGCTCGCTCCGCGGGATCCTCGGGCCGGGCGCTTATGGCCAAGCTCGAGCACTACTGCCTCGACCTGTCCGGCGCCTCGAACGCCCTGGAGTGGGTCCTTCGCCTCCAGGGTCGGAGCCTGGACCAACGACGGGCCCTCGAAGAGCTGCTCGAATGGACAGCCGTCGAGCCCGAGTTTCAACTCCCAGCGCTCGTCGCTCTCGGACGAGATTTGGAGCGCGTCGCCCGGCGCCTGGGTCGGGGCCAACCGAGCGAGGACATGGTGTCTGAGGTGTTCGCCCACGCCGCCGAGGCCCTGCAGTGGACCCACGAGCTGGTCGAAGGTGAGAGGGTTGACTTCGTCGTGCGCCACAGCCTGCGCTCAACCGACGCGCAGATGCATCGGATGGCCCGTCGTAACGTGGCCGCAGAGTCACTGATCGACGACGTTGACGTGGTCGACGAAGCGCACGACGAGACCTTCCTGCTTGAGGACCAGCTGAGTCGAGCGGTGAGCGCTCGTGTCATCGACGCCGAGGAGCGTCGCCTTCTCGAGGCCACGAGGGGCCGAGGCCTCACGCTTCGCGAGTTCGCGGCCAGATCCGGAGAGACCTACGACGCGCTGCGCATGCGTCGGGCCCGGGCAGAGCGACGACTCCGCCGTCTCCTCGACGGATGGGAGATGTCGAGATGACGGATCTACCCGTTCACTCGCTCTCGCAGGACGACGACATCCTCGGGGCGAAGGACAGCGCTCGCCATGCGCCAGTGCAGGTCGAGCAGGCTCTGGTTGGTCGACTCGAGGACCACGTCAGTGAGGTCTTGCCACAGGGTGAGGGAGGCCTCGTCCACGAGCAGTCCCTGACGAAGTGCCGACTCCGCTCCGGCGAGATCGCCTGCGAGGACGAGCTCCCGACTGAGACCATGAGCGAGGTCGGTCACCGCCTCGACCATCTTGTAGACGACCGAGGTGGTGAAGGTCCAGTGAAAGTAACGAGTTGTATCGGCGCTGAAGGGGACCCCGCGCACGAGGTTGAGCGCTTCACGTCGCAGGTCGCGTGTGTTGGGCGACGTCGTGTTGGCCTGAGCGAGAAGCCGTTGGAAGTGCGCCCAGTCCGTGTCGAAGTCAACGAGCTGGTAGCCGGGACGCCCCGAAGCCGTGGGCAAGTGTCGATCGCCTACGACCTTGCGGGCGTCGGTCATGTAGTTACGCATCGCCGGTCGCTTGATGTCGGTGCCACTCTCGGTGAGGGGCCAGACGGCAGTTTGGATCTCGTCGAGGGAGTGGGCACGATCGCTGTTGATCGCGAGGTAGGCGATGATCGCGCGTACGGGATCACTTGGCGAGGCGAAGGTTGGCGAGATGGCGAGCGACCCCAAGACGTCGATTCGCAGGGCCGTGTGTGGCTCCATCGGTTCAAGGTCAGCGACTTCGACATTGGTTGGCGCGACCTGCGACACCACTGCGTCGGGCGAATGCGTTGGTGTCGTGGTGGGCTGTCCGAAGGTCGCCTTGGGTGGTTGCGTCGGAGATGGTGGAGCAGAGCCAGCGGCCGGCTGAGCCGACACACGCTGCCTCCTCTTGCGCACCCTCACGATGGTGAAGAGGACGATCAGGCTCGCGGCCAACGTGGTCAGTCCGTTCAGCGCCGAGGCGGGAGTTGCGACAGCGTTTTGCGAACTCGACGACGGTGGACGTGGCGTGGTCGTGACGGTCAGCTGTGCCGGGAAGGAAACGGGAATGCGTGTCGGTCCGCCGATGGCGAGTGGCACGGGCGTCCCGCCGACGAAGTTCTGATACTCGACGCCAATGCTGCGACAGGGCGAGATCACGATGGTTCCTCGACGATTCGAGAGGGGCACTGTGAAGTAGTAGGTGGCGTCGATCAGCCCGTCTTGAGGCCCTGGACTGTTGGTTTGATCGACTGGGTTCGCCCTCGTTACGGGATAGCGCCGGCCAGAGCTCGCTACGTAGCTGATGGCCGAGGCCGGCAGGGGCGTGATATTGGAGAAGAAGTTGCCCGAATCCGGATTCGAAAGGGGGAGCTGGACCGGGCTGGAACTTGCCTGCAGCGACAGATAAATCTTCCCGGTGGGCGCAGTCACGCCACTGCCGTCGGGGTTTCGAGTGTCGAGGGTTGCCGACGCGACCAGAACCACACTCGACCAGGTGGCGTGGTCAGCGGGGTTGGTGACAGGAATCTCGTAGGACTGGGAGATCTGGTCGAAGGCACGGTAGCGAACGGTACTGGCGCTGGAGGGCAGGGACGGAAAGATCACCCACGCCGCCAAGCCACCGCACATGAGTGCAACTTTCCGGCCCATCATTCTTCGCTTGCTCATAGGTGGTTCGCGAAGAATAACGCCAGGGCTATAGGGTCAAAAGTCCAATTGATCAGGTATTGTTCAAGTCGTAAGACCCTGCAAGTTGGATTGCCAAGTGTTAGTGCTTCGGCCCGATCATTGAATCGCGCGGGCCGTCGCTCGTGGGTCGTTGGTGCAGAGTCGAGTTCGAATCATCAGGCTCTCGCAGCCTCGTCGCCTGAAAGTGTCAGTTGTCATAGATCGTCGAAGGGCCTTTGGCTACGGGTTGGGACCCGACCTAATGCGTGAGGGGGCGTCGAAGGTCAAGCAAGACGGCAAGGCGAGTTCGATCGGACGACCCGATGAACGGCCCCTCCTTGATGTTCCTGGCGCTGCGAAGCGGCTGGGTTGTTCGGAACGGTTCATCAGACGGCTTATCCAAGAGCGGCGAGTGCCCTTCGTCAGGCTTGCCGGAACAAAGATTCGATTTCTGGAGTCCGACCTCGACCGTTGGGTAGTGAGTCAACGAGTGGAGGCCATCAGGTGACGCGTCGACATTTTGGAACCATCCGCAAGCGCCCTTCAGGCCGCTGGCAAGCGATGTACTTCCATGAGGGCCGGATTCACTCTGCGGGGACGTTTGCTACCAAGGCCGACGCGTTGGCCCATCTCGCCACCATTGAAACTGATCTTCGCCGTGGCGCCTGGATCGATCCTCGAGCAGGTCAGACGACGGTTCGCGCGTATGCCAAAGAGTGGCTCAATCGTCGGCCGGATCTCGCTGTGCGGACGCGGGAGCTTTACCATCACGTTCTAGATCGCCATGTGTTCCCGTCCCTAGGAGAGGCAACTCTGGCGGGACTAAGCCCGTCAAAGGTACGGGGGTGGCACGCCGGCATCGCTCAGGATCATCCTGCCACTGCTGCTAAGGCCTATCGCCTCCTGTCATCGATCATGCGAACGGCCGTCGTTGATGGTCTCATTCTCACCTCACCATGCAAGGTTGACGGCGCCGGAACCGAACGTGCGGCCGAGCGACCCATCGCGACGGTTGAGGAAGTCGAAGCTCTCGCGGCGGCCATGCCAGAGCATCTGCGTGTGATAGTTCTGATGGCAACTTGGTGTCAGCTTCGTCGTGGAGAGATACTGGGTCTTAGACGAAAAGACGTTGACGTTCTTCATTCGGCCATCCGTGTGGAACAGAGTAGAACGTTCACAATGGATGGGGAGTCGGTGGTTAAAACTCCAAAGACGGCAGCCGGCCGTCGAGTTATTGCAGTTCCAAACTTCCTGATGGCCGCCGTCGTTGAACACCTTGACAAGTTCACTGACGCCAGACCCGATGTTCTCGTATTTTCAGGGAGAGACGGGAATCCACTTACCAGAGACGCATTGCAGTCTGCGTGGGATCGGGCACGGGCAACAATTGGGCGTAAGGACTTAAGACTTCACGATCTACGACACACCGGGTTAACGCTGGCCGCTGCAACTGGCGCTACCACGGTAGAACTAATGCATCGGGCGGGGCATGCTTCAGCCGCAGCGGCGATGCGCTATCAGCATGCAATTCAGGATAGAGACCGCGCTGTTGCTGATGCTCTCGAAGCACTTGCCAACCCGGCGGAAGTGGTGAAATTTCGAGCACATGAGAAGAATCGGAACTAATTCACCTACGTAATCGTAAACCAACTTAGGCAAGGTCTGTGCCCCGAACAGACTATAGGTACGTTCATCGGAACATGCGCCGATGTCATTTGCCGGATTCTAAGGACAGAATCCATGGCAGGCACTGTTGACTACGGCGGAATTTACCAAGCCTAAAACTGCAAGCGCCAAGAGAAACGCCAGGGGCCAAGGCCAAAGATCTCGCCACCTCGCCTCTTGATCGTTGGCGAACGTCATGCCCAAAAAAACGATTAGTAGTAACCCCGTGGACAGGAATCCAATAGCTGCATCGATAAGGGCAACAGTGTGATGAAATTGAGACATGGCACGAGACTACGACAACGATACGACTCTTCCGGAGGTATCCACTCACAGGGTTAGATCGTCGCAACTGACCGATGTTGCACGGTTCACATAGATTCTGCCAGGTCAATTCGTTAAGCCAGATCGAGTCAGAAGGTGCGGGGAATGGTTGAGGATGAAGCCAGCCGGCAATCTTGGGCGGAAGCGCTTGCGGCTGCCCACGAACTTGTCGAACTCATCGAGAGCGATGTTGCACCACACATGACTGCTCGAGTAACGGATCGGGCACGATTATTTGAAATGGCAGCGCTGGCTAGAGCTACAAGGCTGTTCAAAGGGATGATTGCGCTCTACGAGGTGGACTTCGACGATGTGGCACCTGCACTTGCGCGCCCCATTCTTGAGTGTTGGGTGATCGGGCACTTACTGGCACTCAGCCCAACAGAAGGACTTGCGATGCTAAAGGAAGATGCCAAATTTCAGCAGTACCGCATGGGGAAGAACGGCTGGGACAATTTCGCAGAGTTTGCCGAGCAACTCGATTGGGAGTCGAAGGGGATCAACTGGAAGGATGTACACGAACGAGTGGGAGAGCTCTTGAAAGAGAACCACGGCGAACTCGCTCCTGATGCAGTCAGGGTCTACGACGTGCAATACAGGTCGTTGTCGTTCATGGACAGCCACTCGGCCATGGGAGCGTTGCTTGGTCACTTGGAAACCGGCGAGAACTTCCACCTTGTGGAGATGAAGCGCGCGCAACCATCCACGGCACCCTACTTACTACTGATGGTTGCGCAAAACATTCAGAATCTTGGAAGTCGAGTCGCATTCGACATTGGTCTGAGCTTGACCAACTTCGAGAGGGTCGGATTGCGGATAATTGGAATCACAAGTAAGTTGGGTGATCAAGACGCAGAATAGATGCCGCGTTAATCGGCATGGATCCGGACCGTGCCCGGATGCCTATGATCCGACCATGATTTCGCAAGTTACGGACTGGAAGCTCACTTGAGAACATTCCCAGACTTCCGCCAACAAAATGAAACGAGTGCCGCAACGACGATGTTGAAATTCGCACCATGCGCTTGAACAGAGTTGAGGCCCACGAGATTCTTTCGTTTGAGACGCTGATTCTAGACGACCTGCCAAAGACGACTCTTGTCGTCGTCGGCCCGAACGGCTCGGGCAAGACCAATCTGTTGCGCCTTGTCGAAGTCGTTTTGTCGGCGATTGAACGATCTGCGACGGCTTCGATGGACGCGTATCGCTCGCTGAGCCGTTTCGGAGCAGCTCGCCGGTTCGAGGCAACGTCTGCCAGTGTGACAAGCATCCGTTTGGGCATCGCCTTCACCGAGAAGTGGGAAAGAGAGCTACTGCTCAACTTCGTGCGAGCCGCGATCATGACAAGCATCCTTCGCGACAACCCAAGCGGCCTTGATGAAACGCAGCTTCTCGCTTGGATCAACGCCATTTCTGCCGACATGCTGTCGCCGCTGATGCAGGGTGAAATCGTGACCAACCTAGTTGACACGATGACGGGACAGTGGACGTTGGGCTACGAGTTCGACGTCGGTGGAGAGAAGTACCAATGGGTGATCGATGGCGCACCATCGGCCGGCGCCATTGTTCGAGTGTCCGAGGCGCGTCCCAGCGTTCGAAGTTACGCCTTAGCCCAGAAGTTGGACCTCGACGAGATTCGTCGTCCGAAAGCCCCCTTCTTATTCTCAGATTTGCTTCCGGACTTCGGTGAAGCTCTCATCATTTCGATCGATGGCAGCGCTTCACCAGCGCGCGAGTCCGTACGAGTTTGGGCCGCACTGGCTGGGATTCCGTTTGCAGAGATTCAAGGACGTTCATACTCGTTCGCGTGGGTGCTGCGCGGGCTCTTGGGTAACGGGTTCAACTTGCTCGGTGACCTCCGACAACCACCCAAGAGTGAGTACTCCATCGCTGAGAGTAGCTTCTATCAATCACCATCCGATGGCGGCCAATTGCCCCTACGCCTCCTTCGCTTGAAAAATGGGAACGCGTCCGAGCGGGTGCGGTTCGCCGCTAGTCAAGATTTGTTTACACGGCTGACAGGGCTCGAGTTTGACGTAACGCTCGCCACGAGCAATCACACAACTAGCCAACGCGACGAACAACCTGCGAGCCTTTCAATTTCTGTAGTTATTGGGCGCCAAGGACGTGATCTCCCAGTCGAATTCGCTGGGGCCGGCATCTGGGAAGCGCTCTTGCTCAGCGCGACACTTTCGGATTCGGTCGGACGAGTCGCGATACTCGATGAGCCGGCGCGTAATTTGCATCCAACACTGCAACGCCGACTATTCGGTGAATTACGTGATACGTCCGGCCAGTTCATCGTGACGACGCATTCGCCATACATGGTGTCCTTCGACGAGACCACTGATGTGACAAGTACGATTCGGTTCGATCTCAGAGATGGAGTGACACGTGCAAGTCGTCTTAAGACGAGCAGTACGAGTGACGAATCGCGTCTGCGCAAGGTACTGGGTGAGTCCGCCGATGCACGTTCCCTGTTATTTGCACGCGGAGTGATCCTTGTAGAGGGCGGCACTGAGCTGGGAGCGCTTCCCCAATGGTTTGGCAAGAGTGCGTCCGCGAACCGATATGGAACGCCCGATGCGCTCAACGTTGAATTTTTCTCCGTCGACGGTGATCTGGGCTACAGAACATTTGTGAGGTTTTTACATGGTCTCGGCGTGCCGTGGGTCATCGTATGCGATGGCGGCATTCTCCAATTTGGCGACAGAAAGTCACAGGTCTTTAAGCAAGTGATTGATGCGGGTGTCACGATAGAGGAACTACGCAGCACGATCGAAGATTCGGGAAAGCTCATGTTCGCGGATGTCCGCGAAGTTGGCGCACGGCACGGTATCTTTACCGTCGCAACGGATTGGGACGCGCCGATGGAGAGCTTTGAGGCGTATATAGAGAGCGTCGTGCCAGGGAAGCTCGCTGAGGCCGAAGCAGTCGTCGGTAAGAGCAAACCGCGCCAAGGTCGTCATGTCGCCACTGTCACCGACTGTCCTTTAGGAATCGACATCCTCTATAAACAGATTCTGGAGCACCTCGGTGCAATCAATCCAAGTGAAAGTGGCGACGACTGATCGCATTGTGAAGGTCTGGTCCGATTAGAACTTCGGATGAATGTGCCACCCCCTGATTGAAGAACGCATCCTTTGTCTCTAGTAGACCATGATCTTCCACGATATTGACGAAGTACTTCGCCGCAGTGCACCCTTTCAAGAGCGGTCGTGGCTAGTCCGGATTGTGTTCGGTAGCGGGGTGGGAAAGCGTCGTGACTGGTATCCCTCGAGCGACGTCTCATCAGTGAACGAGAACTGTGGGGGCCAGAAGAAGTCGACGGGAAGCGGCCAGATGAGTCGCTCATGCGCGTGGTGGTATTGGATTCTCATGCCTCGCTCTCGCGGCTCGGGCTTAACAACGCGCACAACCTGGAGAATCAGAAGTCCCATCATGAAGGTCGAAGTCGTGAAGTTGAAGTCGAGGTCCAAGTCTTCCCTGCGCCAGTGAACGTCCGTAAATAGGTCTTCGCAGTCTCTGGTGCCGTGAACCAGGCAAGTGACCTCTGTCAAAGAGGATCTCGTTAAGAATCCAGTGCAGAGGCAGCACCGAGGACGTCTTCCAACAAGTCATTGGCATCTTCGATTCCGCAAGCGAGGCGGATGAGCCCGAGTGGCACCCCTGAAGCAGCGATGTTCTCCTCGCTCAACATTCCTCGCCACATCGAGGCGGGGTGCACCGCAAGTGATTCGACTCCGCCGAGGCTCGCGGAACGGCGGAAGTGCCTGAGATGGCCGATGAAGTCGTCGGCGGCATGGAACCCGCCGGCGAATTCGACGCCGAGCACGCCTCCGAAGCCACTCATCTGACTGCTCGCTAGAGCGTGTTGGGGATGTCCGGCGAGGCCCGGGTAGTGGACTCTTGTGATGGCGGGATGATTATCCAGCGCGTTCGCCAGGGCTATGCCGTTGGCGTTGTGAACCTGCATACGCAGCGGAAGGGTTCGTAAACCCCGCAGCAAGAGCCACGCGTCGAAGGGACCCAAGGTCGCACCGGTAAGAAGCGCGGTCTCCCAGACCTTGTCCAACAATCGTTCCGGTCCGGCCACCACGCCCGCCAACACGTCGGAGTGGCCGTTCAAGTACTTGGTCGCGCTGTGCCACACCAGATCGACTCCCAGATCGGCGGGTCGCTGGTTGACGGGCGTGGCGAACGTGTTGTCGGCCAGGGTGATAACTCCGTGTGCCCGGGCCAGATCGGCGACGGCGCGCAGGTCGGTGACTTGGAGCAGTGGGTTGCTTGGTGTTTCGAGCAGAATCAACCGGGAGCGGTCGGTCACGGCTCGCTCAAAGGCCCCTGGATCGGTCTGATCCACCTGGGTCGTCGTAACTCCGAATCGAGGCAAAAGGGTGAGCAGCAATGAGGCGGTCCCGCCGTAGGTGGACTTCTGGCCGATCACGTGGTCGCCTGCGGACACGAGCGCCAGCACCGTGGTGGTGAGCGCGGCCATGCCCGACGCGGTGACCAACGCGGCCTCGGTGCCTTCGAGCTCGGCGACGACGGCGGCCACTTGGGCGTGATTCGGATTCCCAAAGCGCGTGTAGAAGTCCTTGCCTCGGGGTTCTGACGCCGCGTGCGCGAAGGCCGCGGCGTCGTCCGCGCCGAAGGTCGCCGTCTGATAAATCGGTGGCGCCACCGCGTTGCTCGGTTGAACGTCACGGTCGGCGTGGACCACAGTTGTGTTGATGCCCGTCATGCTCTTCCCCCTACCGGATTGACGACACGTTCTTGCCGCCGACGTTATCGTCGCAAAGTTGCTAAATTCACCAGAATTGCGACATTTAGAAGTCAATTGCTAGAGGAGACAGGGAATATCCACCTCTTATGGCCGAATCGCGCAATAATATGGCTCAATGGATGACGTGGATCGCCAAATACTGTCGATTCTCCGGGCCAACGGACGGATCGCCAATGCCGACCTCGCCGCGATGGTCGGGCTGTCGCCCTCGCCATGCCTGCGTCGGGTCCGTCGTCTGGAAGAGATCGGAGCCATACGTGGCTACCAGGCGATCGTCGACCCCGAGGCACTCGGGCGCGGGCTTCGCGTCGTCGTCGGTGTCAGACTTGCGCGTCACGCGCGCGCCGACGTCAGCGCCTTCGAATCTGCCGTCATCAAGCTGCCAGAGATCACGCACTGTCATCACGTCACGGGCAATTACGACTATTTGCTGCAGGTGGAAGTGGCCGACCTCGCCGCCTACGAAGCATTCCACTCAAAGCGGCTTGCCGGGCTCCCATCAGTGGCTGCAGTCAACAGCTACGTGGTGATGAAAACGTTGAACCATTCCCTTCAGTAGCGACGCCGCACTCGTGGCATTCGAGAGGTGCCCGAAGACTTGGAAGGGCCTCGAGTCGCCTCATCGTCCTTAGTGACGATGATCGCTCGCCGACTCGAATTGGAGGTTCGTCCGCAATGTCGCACTTTTCGCCTTTGGCTCTGACAGGTCACTGTGGGCATAAGACGGGCATAATCGGGCATGTAACAGTGGTCGAACGTGGCTACCATCGGTTACCTGCGGTCACTCGAAAACGCTTGCAATCACTAGTGTTTCAGTGATTTATCTCGCACCCCCAACGGGATTCGAACCCGTGCCGCCACCTTGAAAGGGTGGTGTCCTAGGCCGCTAGACGATGGGGGCCTATTCGTCCCATGTCGTGCATGGTGGTCGGGCTGCCCGGATTTGAACCGGGG
>JAJYDR010000055.1 GCA_021777285.1 Actinomycetes bacterium | reverse complement strand
ATCACCCGACCAGAAGATGTGGTTGGGCAAGCGGACGATGCCGGAAGCCTTCGTAACGTTGCCAGTGAGCAAGTCATCGGGAAAATCGACTGGCCGAGATGCCGGTCCGATGCGTGTCGAGCGCGGTATGACCATCGGTACACACTACGGAGTCCTTGTGACAGTGGGCCACGTGGAGTTGCCAACGTGTCCACGAGTAACGTCAAGGTCGTGGACCGCGTGGTATCGGTAGAGGGCCTGCGTAAGTCCTACGGGGAGCGCGAGCGGCTCCACGGCATCTCCTTCGAGGTCCGAGCGGGCGAGATCCTCGGGTTCCTCGGCACCAACGGTGCGGGAAAGACCACCACGATCGAGATCCTCGAGGGCTATCGCCCCTACAACAGTGGTTCGGTCTCGGTGCTCGGCGTCGATCCGGCGCACGCGACGCGGGCGTGGCGCAACCGGATCGGGCTCGTGCTCCAGGAGTGCGAGCTCGACCCTGTCTACACGGTGGCTGAGACCGTCACCATCTTCTCTCGGTATTTCCGTCGCGCGACCGACGTCGACGCGACCATCGACGCCGTGGGGCTCTCGAGCAAGGCGAACGACCGGGTCGGCCAACTCTCGGGGGGCCAGAAGCGGCGTCTCGACGTCGCCGTCGGGCTCGTGGGTGATCCCGAGATCCTCTTCCTCGACGAACCGACGACGGGGCTCGACCCGATCGCCCGGCGCGAGATGTGGACGATGATCGAGGGGTTGCGCGACGCGGGCAAGACGATCTTTCTCACGACTCACTACATGGACGAGGCCGAGCACCTGGCCGACCGGATCATCATCCTGCGCGACGGTGAGATCGCGGCCCAGGGGACGGCCGACGAGCTGAGTGCGACCTTAGGCCACCAGACGGCGGTGACCTTTGACGCCGTCGCCGGTCTCGACCTCGATGACTTGCGTGTTCTGGTCGGGCGCCCAGTCGTCGTCCGTGACGGCGTCGTCCACTTCGAGACGGGTGACGTCCAGCGCGACCTCGAGACGCTGCTCGGATGGGCGCGCGAGCGCCACGTAACACTCAGCAGCCTCCAGGCGGTCCAGCCGAGTCTGGACGACGTCTTCGTGCAGCTCGCCGGTGAGTCGGTGGCCGATCAACGCGAGGTGGAGCCGTGAGCGACCTGTCTCTCGCCTTCGCCCAGACCCGCTACGCGGTTCGGGGTTTCCTGCGCGACCCGACCGCCCTCGGCTTCACCGCGTTCTTCCCGATTCTGTTGCTGCTGCTCTTCAACGCGATCTTCAAGGGTTCGACCAACTTCAACGGTGGCCACGTGCCCGCACCGTCCTACTACACGGCCTCGATCATCGCCTACGAGATCATGCTGGTGAGCTTCGCCTCGCTGCTGGTGCGCGTCACGACCAATAGGGAGCGGGGCCTCCTCAAGCGCTTCCGCGGCACCCCGATGCCGAGTTGGGTCTACCTCTTCTCCGAGATCGCCCGCACCTTCATCGTGGTCGTGGCGACAGTCGCCGTCCTCGTCGCGGTCGGTGCCCTCTTCTACCACGTACACCTCGCCGCGCACCTCATCATTGGTCTCGTGACTTACACGGTGGCGGGGGTCTTTTGCTTCAGCGCGCTCTCGCTCGCGCTCACCCGGATCACCGCGACGGCCGACGCCGCCTCAGCCGTCGGCCCGCTCGCGGCGACGATCCTCGCGTTCCTGTCGGGCGTGTTCATCCCCGTCGCGATCATGCCCTCGTGGATGCTCAACCTCGGCAAGGTCTTCCCCCTCGAGCACATGGCCCGAGGACTCCAGACGGCCTTCCTCGTGCCGGGGTCAACCGGGGTCACAGCGATCGACCTCGGGGTCATGGTCCTCTGGGGGGTCGCAGGCCTCGTGGTCTCACTACGGAGCTTTCGCTGGGAGCCGCTGGCGAGTGGTAATCGCTGAGTGAGTTCGGCAGCGAGGTGACATACATGTTGATAGAAAGTGGCGGCTCGTCGGTGTAGTGCCCGGTCAAGCGTGCCGGACTGACTCGAGGGGGTCGCCGCCGCGTCGGCACCGTAGTCGTGACATGGTCTGCGGGGCGCTGCGCCCCTCGCGTTACGGCGTCTGCGGCCCGTCAGCCCATCTCACCACCGTCCGGGATTGTGTCAACAAGTTTCGTCACCTTGCTGGCGAACTCACATCCCCGACATCGCATAGCAAGGCCACACCGTGGTTGACTGATGACTGTGATTGTCGGCGTGATTGCAATGGCCGTACTCTTGGTATTCACTGGCTTTCGTTCAATCGGGTTTGCGTCGAAGGAAGAACGTGACCCGAAGACCGTGGGAATCGCGTTCAAGAGGTTCCATGTGGCGTACCGGTCGACGCTGTGGGGAGGACCAGTGCTTCTCCTTCTTGGACAGTCAATCGGGTGGTACTGGATGTTCCAGCTCGGGATCATCATTTGGATACTGACGGTGCCTTTATTCATTTCCGCAGCGATTTCTCTTGTCCGCTACCGTAAACGCCACCGTGAACGTGTTTACGGACGCGGCGATTCAGGCTGAGTAGTGGCGATGAGTTCGCGAGCAGCGTGACACCAACGTTGACAGAAAGCTACGGCGCTCAGACGTCGTGCCCGGTCAAGCGCGCCGGACTGACCCGAGGCGGATGCCGCTGCGCCAGTAATGCGGTCATGATCTGGGTTCGTGGTGCTGGGCGCCACTCTCGTGACGGCGTCCGGGTCCGCGGCAGACCTACCTACCGCTCAGCATTTAGCCAACAAGGAGCATCACCTTGCTACCGAACTCATCGCTGAGTTTCCTCCGTCGCGATTTCGTCGCTTGGGCGCGTCGCCGGACTCGCGCTCGTAGGACGTTCTGTCGGGCTCTATCTCATGGCGGGAACAGCGGGTGTTGTCGGTCCAAGTGGGGGTGTCATCATTGGGGCTCCTCGGGTTCCGTGGGTAACTTGATGCTCTGATCGGGACGTCGCGTCTTCGTGAGGCCGGTCCACGCTTGGGTGATGGTCACGGCACGAAACGCTGAACCCACGTCAAATGGCGCGCAGGTAGCTCTTGTAGCTTCGGCAGCGATCAAACAGCCGAAGCAGGCGGAACTGCATGCGCGCCACCACCGCGTTTGGTCGCATCACCGCTATCGACGGAGCATCCGTGCTGTGGGTGTCGAGGTGACCGTGGGTGGCGGTGCGCCACGCCTCGAGGGTGAGCGCGGTTACGCTCGGCGAGGCGAAGTTCTCGAAGGCGGTCCCGGCGACGGCGGACAGGCCCTGGTAGCGATTGCAGTCCAGCACCAGTGCGCGGCCGCGGTAGGGGGACTCCAACACGATCAGCGGATTGAGCCGGTCGCCCGCGCCGCCCCCGCCGATGACGTTGTGCTCGATCACGACGTCGTGCCAGTTGCCCGCGAGGTCCACCACGGGCGCAGTCGCGTGACCGAGGAGGTCCTGGCTCTGGTTGACGAACACGTTGTTGGTCACGACCACGTCGCGCACCGACGAGTTACGCCCGTAGGTGTCGAGGTAGAACGCGTCGTAGGCGTGCCCGGCCACCGTGGAGTGGCCGGGCACGCCGGGTGGGTTCGGACCCTCGCTCGGGTCGTCGAGGCTGGTGCCGGCTGAGTCGTAGACGTCGTTGCCGGTCACCAGTAGCTGGGACGTCGAGCGACCGGGGGTCTCGACGTCGAGGCTGATGCCCTGGTTGGTGTTCCACACGACGTTGTTGCGGATCCACAGGCGCGTCGCTCCGTCGTCGTAGATGCCCCCGGCGTTCTCGCCGAGCGCGACGCAGCGCCCGTTCGTCGGGTCCCAACGCGCGTACGCGCCATTCACCAGGGTGTCGACGTTGGCCACTCGGTTGTTGACGATGAGGCCCTCACGCGGCTGAACCGGTCCGGTCTCCCAGCCGACGGCGTCGATGCCGATGTTGTCAAGTCTGACCAACTCGTTGCGTGCGACGAGATAGTTGCTCACGGCGCCGTCGGCGCTGAGCGACTCGCTCTGGCCGGTTCGTAGGTCGGTGAGGGTGTTGCCCTCGATGACGACGTGTTGGAGCGCCGGGGACCCGGCTCGACCGGCCGCGAGTACGATGATGCCGTAGGCACCGACGTTGGGGTTACCGCAGGTGGCGCGCGTGGGGTGGGCATCGGCGAGGTTGGCCACGTCGGTCACGACGTTATCGAGCAGGAAGATGTTGTCGCAGACGCCGCCGTGGACGAAGCACGCGGAGCGGTGGGGCGTGACAGCGGGGTTGGCCGTCGTCACGTCGGCGCGCACCATGACGTCGATGCCTGCGGGCGTCTGGCCGGGTCCGTCGGAGAGCACGTTGCGAACGTCCAGTCCCACGATCGCCACGTCGCGCGAGTCGACCACGCTGATGGCCCCCGCGACCGACCAGTACTGGTTGGCGACTACGTCGGCGCCCGTGACCTGTCCGAGCTCGACGATGGCCGAGTGACCCGGGGCGCGGGTGATCGTCAGCAGCACCGTCGAGGTCTTGTCGACAATGCGTAAGGGGGAGTCGAACGTCCCCGCGAGACAAAGCGTGGCGGGAGCGCGAAGGTGGTCTTGGTGCGCCGCGATCCACTGATTGACCGTGGTGGCCGTGGCGCCGGTCGTGGTGGTGAAGAACATGGTGCAGCGCGGACGCGAGGCGAGAGGGCGGCCCGCCGGCGTCGCCGGGTTGGGGATCAACCCGTCGCCGGCCCGGGGGACGCGCCCGAGTGGTTCGAGGGGGAACATCGAGGCGCGAGGCCGAGTGGAGCGTAGCGCCGCCGACCCCGGGGTCAGCGAACCGACGCCAGTGACTAGTGCGCCGGCGACCAGGAGGGCAACGACCGTGAGGCGCCTCGCACCGCAGCGCGTCACGCGGGATGTGGCGGCGGATCACGGTCGTCGCGCGCCTGGCGCGGGCGCAGCACGACCAGTGAGAGTATCGTCCACGCCCCAATCAGCGACAGCCAGATGACCGCGCGTACCCAGAGGTGCAGTTGCGTGGTGGGGAGTGGCCCGCTGGTCAAGGGGGCGTAGCCGGTCCACCCGGTGAACGACGACGTTGACGTGACCCACCATCCGACGACCGCCAAGGCCGCCCCGAGCGCGACGACGAGAACGACGCGCTGCGCACGGTTCGGGTGCCAGTTCCCCACGCAATCAGTCTCACACATCCGAGCGCTGCGGACGTGTGGCGCCTCAATGGCCAGCGAACGGGAGGTTGGGGGGTGGCGTCAATGGGAACGCCCGCGAGGGGGGGGGTGTTGTCACCATCGACGCGGGTGTAGTGAAGTTCTATCGCACGTGGAGCTGGCCCCCGCCGGGCTGCCCAGCGGAAGGGGGGTGCTGGCGGTGTCGGCGAAGGCCAGCCGGATCGATTTGCTCAGCTTCTTCGGAGTTGACGACGATAGTGGTGACGACCATGCGGTGAAGGGGGTGGGCCGAACTGGTCTTACCGCGGCTCTTTGTGATCAACGCCAGGGTTGCGAGGGTAGGCGCCACCGCAAGGGGATGTGCGAGGGCCGCTGCCCGTTCACTTGGACGGCCCTTTGAAACCAGAGTCGGTGCTGGCGTAGCGTACCGTCCCGCCGCTCCAGGTGAGCAGGGTTGCCGTAGCGACCAATTGGTCTGATGGGCACGTGAAGGGGTCGGGGTGCACCCACACAAGATCGGCGGGTGCGCCCGGCTCGATGTGTCCAGCGTCGATCCCCAAGCGGTTCGCCGCGTTCGCCGTGTACGCCTTGATCGCGGCGTGCACGCTGATGGCCTCGTCGCCGAGGATGGCTCGGCCGAAGCGATCGGCCCTCGCAACGGCCGAGGCGATCCCGGTCCACGGGTTCAGGTCGGCGGCGGGGTGATCACTGCTGAACGCGAGGGTTGTCCCGACTCGAAGCAGTGTGGCGAAGGGCATGAACCGCAAGGGCGTCGGCAGTGGGGCCGCGTTGAGCTGGTGGCCGAAGGCGCTGAGGAATCCGGGCTTGGGCGACGACGGGAATCCCGGCATCCGCCAAACTGTCTGCGTCGCGGTTGTTGAGGACCATAGCGTGTTCGATGCGGAGCCCCACCTCATTGCCGGCGACCGCGCTCTGGCGGGCGCACAGCACCGAGTGCAGGACACCGTTGCCGATGGCGTGAAGGGCGAGGCGCGAGTCAATGTTGGCAGCCTCTTCGATCTGCATTCGCAGTTCTTCGACTCCCGTGAGGGTGATTCCCGTTCGGAACCGGCCGTGTCCGACATGAGTCGGGAAGCCTGCGCGGCGTCCCACGGCGCGAGCGAGGCGACCGTCTCGCGCGAGCGTGGCCCGAAGCGACGAGGCGCCTAGCGAGGCGACCTGGTGCCCGGTCAGGCAGAGGTGGCAGTACTCGCCACCGTCGGCGAGAACTTTGGCGGTGCAACCAGCCCGGAAGCCCGGGGCATCGATCCGGTTCCCGACGAGCAAGGGTGCCACCCGAAGACCCAGCGTGGCCGCCGCCTCCACGTATGCGTCGGCAGCGGCGATGGGCACCGTCGCGTCGCAGATCGTGGTGACCCCGGCGGCGAAGAGGCGTTCCGCGTGCCAGGCGAGCCGACCGAGGTCAAGTTCGGGTTGGGCCACAGGACGGGACGCAGCCTCAGCCGCGAAGCTGGCTCGTTCAACGAGCACTCCCGTTCGTCGTCCCCGGCGGCCGACCAGCACCCCCGGCGGGCGTCGCTCGGGCCGATCGAAGCCGAGTTGTTCGAGCCCGATCGTATTCACGGCGGACTCGTGGAAGGTTCGACTGATCAGGTGGACTGGGCGGTCAGCAACCACGGTGTCGATCTCGGCCGAGGTGGGACTTCGCAGTTCGTTGAGCTCAAGTGGCTCGTAGCCATGAAGCCGTAGCCAGGTGCCGGGTAGGTGGCGGCGGCTCCCCACCAAGTCGAGCAGGCTGGGGACGTCACTCGCCTTTCAGTAGAGGGCGTCGGTGGACGGGTCGGTGACGACCAGGTAGGCGTGGTGGTGGGCGTCGACGAAGCCGGGAAGGAGCGCGCCGCGGACGAGCCGCAGTTCGGTCGTCTCGGGTCCGGCTGCAGCGAGCACGGCCGGGCGATCTCCGACGGCCAGGATTCTTCCGTCCGCCACGGCAACCGCCTCGGTGACGGCGCTCGAGGTGATCGTGTGCACGGGAACCCCGTTCAACACGAACCGACTCATTTGACTTCGCCTCCTGGATTGGCTCGCGATCCGCGCATCGCCCAGCGGGCGACGAACGACGCGCCCGCCGCCGCTGACTCCCCGCGAGTGATGTGGCGTAACACGAGGAATGAGGCGGGATTGGCGATCGCGTCCTGCACTTCGAAGTGTTCGACGACCTTGCCGCGCGCTTGACCAATTCGCAAGATCGCGGCCCACGGACGGGGAAACAGGTAGCGGACTGCACGGACCAGATGTCGAGCGGCGCCGAGCGCGGCAACTTCGCCGCGCCGCCTACGGGTAACCGCAATCCGCAAGCGCCACGCGCAACGGTCAGCGATTCCGCCGTTCATGGGTTTCCCACCGGGGCCAATCTTAGTTCAGCCGGTTCAACGTGCCCTCGTGGAGTGAGCCACGTGAACTTGTCCAGGACGCCCGCCGTCGCGTCGGGTCGGCCGCACATTGTGCGCCGAACTCGTCTCCGCCGTGCTGGACCACGTCGGACGGACAGCGCCGGGGAGTGGGGTGAGATCCCCCGTCCCCGGCGCTGTTCTCGTGGAGCGCTTGGGATCGGTCAGTTCTGGTGCACCTGGGTGACCACACCGGTCACAGCGTCGACGCCGACCTTGTACTTGGTGCTGCCGTTGCGCACGAACACCCAGTACCAGCGCCACTTACCACCGTTGAGGCTTGTCTTGTAGACGAGGCCGCCACCGGTTGCCTTCACGGCGTTTGCCTGGGCCGTCGAGGCTGGCACCAGGTTGGTATCGCGGTAGCTGAGTCCGCTACCCGAGGCGGCGGTCACGATTCCCGAGGATGACGTGGCGTCGACCCACACGTTGGTCGTGCCTGCCTTGCCGCCGTTCGCTCCGAGCTGCAACTTGACCTGGTAGTAGTCCTTCTGTCCTTCGGACTTGAGTTGGTTGTGCTTTACCCAGAGGACCTGGCGTCCCTGGCCTGAGACGAAGTCGACGGCACCGGTGGCCGCCTGACTGGCTGAGATCTGCGGGGCGGCAGAACTAGTCGAACTAGTCGAGCTGCCGCTGCCGGAGCCGCCGCCGGAACCGGAGCCGCCGCCAGGGTTCTGGTTCTCGGCGAGGTTCTGCCACCACACGCCGTCGCTGTAGGGTGGGCCGTCGTTGCGAAAGACGTGGAGGTTGTAGATGCCCGTGTTGGTCTGCACACGGATGTCGAACACCCGGTGCGACACCGTACCGCCGTGGGCCTCGGTGTCGGCTTCCACAGCGAGCACGGTGGCGCCTCCGCCGTCGTGGGCGTTGGCGTAGCTGATGGCGTTGGCGCACTCGTCGCCGGCGATGGCGCACGTGGTCAGGCCGTGCGTCGGTGCGCTGCTCGCGCCAAAGGCGCTCGGGGCGGCGGCGAGGACGCCTCCTCCGACCATGGCGAGAGCGCTGAGCCCTAGGGCCGAGTTGCGCAGTGCCCGACGGCGACGATGCTCGTGGCTCGCACCGGTCGCCGATGTTGGCTCGTGGTGTCCGCGAGGTGGTGGGGTTGGGGTTATGGAAATGTCGGTCATTTGGAGGTTCTCCTCTTTCTGGTGATCTGCTTGGTCTTGGTCGTATCGTTCGGTGTGCCCATTATGTGTGGGCGTCATTGGTGTCTCCTTTCATGTGTCATTACCGCATCGTGTCGCCCTGATGCGATCCGGTGAGGACAACTTGGTTGAAGCGACCGACCGGTCCGGCGCGTGGTCGGACGTGCTGGCTCCCGGATGTCGTCGTCGTTGTCGCGATTGTCGCGATTGTCGCCGTCGCGGGCCGTGGCGCCACCTGACGCCCGGCCAGGTTGGCGATGCACCGCGTCGCTGAACTGCCGGACGTGAACGACGTGGGTCGTGCCACTGGGCGCCACGACCCGCACGTCGCAGGCGGGCACGACACGGTCGACGTCCGGTTCGCTCTTCACTACGTGTGCCGCGCCGGGCTTGCGGTAGTGGCCGTCGACGTAACGCAGCGCCGCCTGGTCGGCGCCACCGGCGGTCGGTACGCTGCCAGGCGCACGGGCGCGGAGAGGTGGATGTGGGTTTGGCGGCCGGTGGAAGCAAGGGCGGCGCTGGACGCGCCACCGGCGCCGATGGCGGCCGGGAAGGCGAAGAGGACGCGCCGCCGGAGTGTGGTTGGCAGGTTCTCGGTCATGCCTCCACGATGACCGGCGAACCTTAAGCGACCAACGTTCTCGTGATTAGAGTTTCCTAATCGGACGGGGAACGCAGGCGGTAGCCAGCGCCTCGGACGGTGCGAATGAGGGGCCGCAGCCCGGACTGGTTGAGTTTGCGTCGCAGGTAGCTGACGTAGACCTCGACCACGTTGGTCCCCGGGTCGAAGTCGTAGTCCCATACCCGCGCGAGGATCTGGGAGCGCGAGAGCAACTGGTCGGGGTGGCGCATGAACAACTCAAGCAGCGCCCACTCCTTCGGGGCCAGATCGACGCGACGTCCTCCTCGCCACGCCACCTTGGTCAACAAGTCGAGGCGCAGGTCGTCCACGACTAGTTCCGTGGAGCTGCGCTGTTCGACACTTCGTAACGCGGCCCGGACGCGGGCGAGCAGTTCGTCGAAGGCGAACGGTTTGGTCACGTAGTCGTCGGCGCCCGTGTCGAGACCGCGGACCTTGTCAGCCGTCTCACCGCGAGCGGTGAGCACGATGACCGGTATCCCGAGCCGCTGGGAGCGCCACGTGCGTAGCACCGACAGTCCGTCGGTTCCGGGGAGGGTCAAGTCGAGCAGCACCAACTCCAGGTCGTCACCGCTCACGGCTGCCATGGTAAGTGCTTCGTCCCCGTCTTTGGCGACCGCAGTAGCGTACCCCTCGGCCTTGAGCCCCTTCGCCAGGAACGCGGCGATGCCCTCGTCGTCCTCGACGATGAGGATCATCAGCCGTCGCTGCCTTCGTCGGCGGGGAGTGGACGCACGCAGTTCACCGGCAGGACTACCTCGACCGTGGTTCCCTCACCCTCGGCGCTACGGAGCTGCACCCGGCCGCCGTGTGCCTCGGCGATTGCCTTAACGATTGCCAAGCCGAGTCCGGCTCCCCTCCCTCTGGCGGGGCCGGCCCGGCGGAAGCGGTCGAACACCTCGTGCTGAGCCTCGGCAGCGATGCCCGATCCGGTGTCAGCGATCCAGAGCACTACTTCGGGATCGCAGTTGGCCCCGAGCTCGATGGTATCTCCCACCTCCGTGGCCTTGACGGCGTTGTCGACGAGGTTGAGCAGCGCCCCGCGCAGTTTGGTGCCGTCGACCATCACCACCACGTCGGGCACCTCGCACAGTTTCCAGTGTCGTTCCGCGAGGACCCGTGCAGTAGCGAACAGTTCCCCCATGAAGTCCCGGAGTGCGACCGGTTCGGCCTCCACGAAGTCCGGCGCGAATGATCGGCCGAGCAGCAGTAGCCGGTCGACCAGTGTGGCCATCCCGTCGAGCTCACTGATCACCGTGACCATTGTCTGGGACACCTCGGCACGCTCTGGGTCCGGATTGCGTTCGAGGACCTCCAGATGTCCGCGGACGACGGTGATCGGGGTCCGCAGCTGGTGTGAGACGTCCGAGAGCAGCTGGCGTTGCGCATCGAGACCAGCCGCGATGCGCTCCAGCATGCCGTCGAAGGCGGCCCGAAGTCGACTCACCTCGTCGTTGGCGTGGTCGTCGGTGCCGAGGCGCGTGCCGAGGTCGTCCACGCTGGCATCGACCGCCGCCTGGGTGACCATGCTGACAGTCCGCAGCAGGCGGCGCATGACCAGGAACGAACTGAGCAGGGCCGCCGCCAGCGCGACGGCCGCTTCGGCACCTGCCAGGAGAAGTACTTGGTCTCGCTGGGTTTGCAAACCCTGGAGACTTGCCGCGGCGACGAGGACGCCGATGGTCGACCCGCCGGTCGTCTGGATGGGGCTGGCCAGCACGAGAAAGCTCGACGCGCCAGCGTTGACTTCCTGCAGTTGGGAGTGAGTGGGAGGAGCAGACAGCCAAGCGAACACGGTCGGGTTCGAAGCCAGCGCGTCGCCCCCCGGGCTGGAGAGGGTCGGCTGGCCCCTGAGCCCGATCAGCAGCAGGTGCCCTGCGGCGAGCACGTGGGTCTGTAGGTAAGCACGGGAGAAGGTGGCCATGGCCTGACCCGCGGGACGTTGCGCCGCGGCGCGAGCGTATTCGGGCCCCTCCTCTGAGAGGTCTGAGACGGTCGTGTGGGTGTAGTGCGAGCTGAACCCGTGGACCACCTCGACAGTCATCGCGCCCAGCACCACCACGAGGACCAGGCCGTGGACGACCAGCACCCTCGCACCGCTGCGAAGCGGCCACACCCGGCGCCACCCTCCGCGTTCCACGGACGCCGGGCGACCGACGAGTCGCTTCGGGGTGTCGGTGCCGGGCCGCTCGGGCTTCGCCGACGTCTCACGCGTCCACAGCGCAACGGGAGGCGCCAGCCGAGGCGTGCGTCCTTTGCCGATCACCGGTCGGGGACGGTCGACGTGGATGGGATGGTCGTCGGAAACCGGGCTCGCGACTTGGTCTGCTCGGCTTCCCAGGAGTCGCTACCGATGGGGGCCGGCAGGCTCGAGACCGGACGATTCGGCGTCACGACTCTCACTGGCTGGTTCTCGGCCTCGAGCGAGGCGCGCGAACTAGCTCTCGTCGGTGTCGCGCTGCTTGGTCGGCTTCCTGAGGCGGCGGCACGCACCGTTACCGGCCCAGGAAGCTTGTTCGCCGATGAGGGCACACCCACGCCGATGGCGACCGCCGCTAGGGTCGCGACGCTCAGTACAGCCAGGACGCCCCAGACGGTACGCATGCACCCATTGTTCTACAGAAACCGGACATGTGCTACGCGCGTTGTCGGGCCGTCGCGCAACTCTTCACACTGAGTTGGCTCCGTCGAAAGCCGACGTCGACCGCGCGAGGCAACTACGCAACGTTCCCGCCGAAGGTCGGCGGCTCTTGATCAGGTCGGCGAGAATCAACCGGCGACGGTGCCGGAGCGACCTCGCGAGATGGATAGTCACTCAGCCAATAGTGTCCGTCAAACTGGGCAACCGGAGTCAACCTGGAGCCGATGTCCAGGGAAGTGAATGGGCCTCATGCATGGAGCCGTGGAGCGCCCGCAAGATTGTTCGATTGGCGTAGCCCACCGTCCTGGCAATGGCCTTCGGGTTCACGCTCCTTGATCGCAGCCGGAAGGCGATCTCGCGTTGGTTTCTGGTCGGGCCAACGGCCAGTCGATTTCCCCTGGAAACTGTCTCTACAAGAGTGACTCACCAAGCATTTCGCTGACTCCCCGACTGCGCCCACCCCAAACCCACTGAATACCCGGAGACGCCACGAGAAGAGACGCTTATCCCCTCTGGACATAGCGCACGCGGCACGAATGGCCATTGGCCAGAGTGATCGTAAAGGTGAACGTCCCATCATGCGAACCCGCCTCGACTGACACTTTGACCTTCAAGATCCTGCCGTTGTCCTTCTGCACTCGAGCAGTCGTTCCCCCGTGACTGGCGATCGTGGGACGGCCCCAGAAGCCACGACCCCCAATCGTGATCACTACGGTTCGGCCAGTTACGGCGTAGCCATGGACCCAAGCGGCGTGGAGCCTCACGGGGGCAACCCTGGCGGTGAACGTCATCGTCGTTGACGCCGAGCTCACCGACTGGTAGGTGGCATCGGCGGCCTTGGTAGCAGTGACCGTGCAGGTACCCGCACGGGTCGCGTTCAATACCCCGCCAGTGATCGAACAGTTCGCCGAACCGGCACTCGTGACCGCGTAGGTCACCGCACTCGCGCCCGAACCACCACTTGAGGTGAGGGTGAGAGCCTTGCCGACCGTGCCCTTCGTACTGTTCAGGGTGATTGGTGCCTGGGCGAGTAACGTCACGTGGTGGGTCACCGTGAACGTCGGGTCACTCGAGAACGTGACCGTGACGGTTCCATTCGCCGATGCAGTGCCCAGCGCCACGAGACCAGTTGAGGTCAACTCGTAGATTGTGTCGCCGGCCACAATGCTCGGATCAGTGATCGTCATGGTGACCGGCGTCGTTGCCGATGGCGACGTGCCGCCTGGCGCCTCCCAGGCAACAGCGAAGGCGACCACGTAGGACTGACCCGCGGGGACTTGCGCAGTGAGAGCAACGGTGTCTGTCACCGGGTACATGCTCACGGTCGTGCCGCTGGGCAGCGCACCCACCGGCACCGTCACGGTCACGGTCGCTCCGTTTGAGGTCTGTAAGATCGACGTTGCGGCACCGGTCGACACACTCTTTGACACGGGAATCCCGTACGAGACCGTCCCGTCTGTGGACGCGCTCGACGGAGGTGGAGCGTTGGGGGGCCCGGTTGTCGAGCCCCCGCCGCCCCCACTTGATGCGGCCACGACGCTGAGGCTCTGCTGAACCTGGGTGGCGGCGGCGTAGTTGGCGTTGCCCGCGTCGTTGAAGTCGATGAGGCAGGTGCCCACGGCGGTGAAGCTGACCACACCGCTGCTAAGCGTGCAGCCGGCGGGCGTGCCGTCGAGGGTGATCACGACGGTGTCACCCGAGGTCGCGGTCGCGGTCGGGGTGTAGGTGGCACCACCGACCACGGGACTCGACGGCGGTGCGCCGGGCGTGATGACGTTGGCTCCCTGGCCGACGCTGAGGCTCTGCTGAACCTGGGTGGCGGCGGCGTAGTTGGCGTTGCCCGCGTCGTTGAAGTCGATGAGGCAGGTGCCCACGGCGGTGAAGCTGACC
>JAJYDR010000054.1:4117-13846 GCA_021777285.1 Actinomycetes bacterium | reverse complement strand
GGCCTCGAACAGGCCCCCATTAGCATTTGGGAATGACCGACGCGAAAACGCCCACCTCGCTCGACGGGGTCACCGCCCTCTACCGGCGGTTCCGACCGGGTCGATTCGCTGAGCTCCGTGGCCAGGACCACGTGGTGCGGGCGTTGCAGGGGGCGACGCGCAATGGCCGCATCGTGCACGCGTACCTCTTCTCGGGACCGCGCGGCACCGGCAAGACGACGACCGCTCGCATCTTGGCGAAGGCGTTGAACTGTGAGCATCCCCTCGATGGCGACGCGTGCAACGAGTGCGCGAGTTGCGTCGCCATCACCAAAGGGTCGTCCCTTGACGTCGTGGAGCTCGACGCCGCGTCGAACAACGGCGTCGACGACGTTCGTGAGATCACCGCGGGTGCGTGGCACGGGACCCCGGGGCGCTGGAAGGTCTACATCGTCGACGAGGTCCACCAGCTCTCCAAGTCGGCGTCGGCAGCACTCTTGAAGACGCTCGAGGAACCACCGTCGCACGTGGTGTTCGTGCTGGCGACGACCGATCCGCACAAGGTGCTGGCGACGATCCGATCGAGGACCCAGCACCTCGAGTTCCGACTCATCGCCGGCGACACGCTGTCGACCTTGCTGCACGATGTCCAGGGTGCCGCGGGCCTCGACGTCGACGAGGGGACGATCGAGGCCGCCGTGCGGCTGGGACGGGGTTCCGCGCGCGACGCGCTGAGCGCCCTCGACCAGCTGATCGCGACGGGTTCGCTCGTCGACACCCAGCCCCGATTCGACGACCTGTTAGACGCACTCGAGCGCGGGGACACGGCCGCGGCAATTCGCTCGTTGGCGCTGCTCCTGCGCGAGGGGTGGGACCCGGAACAGGTCGCCGAGAGTTTCGTGAGTGACGTTCGCCAGGTCTTCCTCCTCCAAGTCGCCCCCGACGTCGCCGACGCCGTCGACACGGACCGCCAGCGGCTCGTCGACTGGGGGACCCGGCTTGGACTCGCGCGAACGGTGCGGATCCTCGAGACAGTTGGGCGTGCGATGCGCGAGATGAAGAGTGCCCCCGACAAGGTCGTCGTCCTCGAGGTCGTGCTGGTGCGCCTCGCCCGCCCCGACCTCGATCACTCCATCGAGGCACTCGATGAGCGGCTTACGCGACTGGAACGTGGTGCCAACCGCACGACCCCACCCCCTCCGCCGCCCGCACCATCACTGCCACCGATCGGCGCGGCCACAACGGTGAAGCGGGAACCAGCGCCACGGACCGCGACTCCACCCCCGCCGATTCCGACGCCGTCGCCGGCGGTGACCGCTCCTCCGGCGTCTGACAGCCGGGTGGTGCCAGACGAAGACCCCGAATCGCTGCGGGAACGTTTCCTCACCAAGGTGGTGCCGCGCACGTCGCGCGCGGCACAGCTCTTGTTGCGAAGCGCCCATGTGCGGTCTTTCGATGGCACACGACTCGTGCTCGTGGTGGCCACCGAAGAGTTGCGACAGAACACCGACCGGATCCAACAGGGCCTGCGCGGTGCCCTCGAGCACGAGTTCCACGCTGCGGTTGACGTGGTCTGGGAGGTTGACGCCACCCTGCCGACGTCGCCCGCGCCCAGCCCGACGCGGTCGCGTCCCCGGACACCGGCGCCGGTAGACGAGGAAGTGATCGTCAATGACGATGACCCGGTCGTCGTGGTCGATTCAGTGGCCGATCATCTCATCACCGAGATGTTCCCCGGAGCCGAGGAGATTTCGTGAACTACCCGCCACCGCTCCAGGCGGTCGTCGACGAGCTCGGCCGTTTTCCCGGAGTCGGACCGAAGTCGGCCCAGCGCATCGCCTTCTGGCTCATGCGCCAGCCGGCCGAGGACGTGGTTCGTCTCGCCCGTTCGCTCGATGACATGAAGTCCAAGCTCTCCTTCTGTGAACGCTGTTGCAACATCGCCGAGGTCGGCGGACTCTGCCCGATCTGCGCCGACACGCGCCGTGATCAGACGATCGTGTGCGTCGTCGAGAGCCCGCCCGACGTCGTCGCGGTCGAACGCTCGGGCGCCTTCCACGGGACCTATCACGTGTTGCACGGCGTGCTCAATCCACTCGAAGGCGTCACGCCCGATCGACTCCGGATCCAAGAACTGGTCCAGCGCCTGAACGGTCCCGTGAAGGAGGTCATCCTGTGTTTCAACTCCAACGTGGAGGGTGACGCCACCGCTATGTACCTCAGCCGTCTGTTGAAGGTCCCGGGTCTCGTCGTCTCACAGCCCGCGAGTGGCCTGCCAGTGGGCGGCGACCTCGAGTTCGCCGATGACCTGACGCTCGGCCGGGCGATCGACGGCCGCCACGTACTCGGCGACTAGCCGACGCATTATCGTGGGCCGTCGCACGCGCTCAGCGGGTGACCCCAACATCCGACAGACTGGTGGTGTGCGCTATCTGACCGTTGTGCGTCACGCCAAGGCCGTCCCCGGTGAGCCGGGTGGTCGAGACATCGACCGTGTGCTCGCCGAACGCGGCCGCGACCAATGCGCCGTGTTACGAGCGTGGGCGAGTGACCCCAACTCTCTCGGCGCCTACGGGCCTACTACCGCGCTCGTCAGTTCGGCCGCTCGAACTCGCGAGACCTTCGCGCTCGCCTTTGACGGGACGGGCTTCGTCGCGCACCACGAGTTCAGTGGCCTGATCTACAACGGCGCGCGCGACGTCTCGGCCGAGGACGCCTTGATCGAACTCGCGGCGATCGACCCCGTCACGACGTCGTTGCTCGTCGTCGCGCACAACCCGACGGTCCTCGAACTGGTGCTCGGTCTCGCGCGCAGCGCCCCGAAGGACCTGCGCCACGGCCACTACCCGTTGGCCGGTGCCTATGTGTTGTCGCTGCCCGACGACCGCCCGGTGGGGCTAGCCCACTACGACGTGGTCGAGCGCTTCGTCCCGTGAACTACAGCGATCGCAGGATCGCAGCGTCACCCTGACCACCACCGCCGCACAGGGCGACGGCGGCCATGCCGCCACCGCGTCGACGGAGCTCCATGAGCGCCGAGAGAGCGAGACGTGTCCCGGACATGCCGACCGGGTGGCCGAGCGCGATCGCGCCACCGTTGACGTTGACCTTGGACTCGTCCAGACCGAGGTCGTCTGACGAGGCGAGACCGACGGCGGCGAACGCCTCATTGATCTCGTAGAGGTCCATGCCCTTGGGGTCGAGACCAGCGCGGGCGGCGGCCTTGGCGATGGCGTTGGACGGCTGGGCCAACAGTGACGGGTCCGGACCGGCGACTTGGCCGTAGCTCACGAGTTCGCCGATTGGCGTGAGCCCGAGCTGGGCCGCACGTTCGGCCGACATCACGAGCACCGCGGCCGCGCCGTCAGAGATCTGCGAGGCGTTGCCGGCGGTGATGGTCCCGTCCTTTTCGAAGGCACCGCGCAGTTTGGACAGTGACTCCGCGGTCGTCTCAGCACGCACGCCCTCGTCGGTGTCGACGATGCGCGGGTCGCCCTTGCGCTGGGGCACGGCGACGGGCACGATCTCCTCGGCGAAACGACCGGCCGCAATTGCCGCCGCGGCCAACTGGTGGCTGCGCGCGGAGAACTCGTCCTGACGGGCCCGCGAGATACGTCCGGCGTTGTAGCGCTCGGTGGCGAGTCCCATCGCGCACTGGTCGAAGGCGCAGGTCAGTCCGTCGAACATCATCGAGTCGACCACGTTCTGGTCGCCGATGCGGTAGCCGGCGCGTGCGCCGGGCAAGAGATACGGCGCGTTGGTCATCGACTCCATGCCGCCGGCGATGATGATGTCGGCCTCACCGGCGCGGATCATCAGGTCGGCGAGGTAGATCGTCTGGAGACCCGACAGGCACACCTTGTTGATCGTCGTCGCGTGGACGGTCATCGGGATACCGCCCTTCACCGCCGCCTGGCGAGCGGTGATCTGGCCCTGGCCAGCCTGGATGACCTGACCCATCAGCACGGCGTCGACGGTCGCGGGATCCACGCCCGAGCGCTCGAGCACGCCCTTGATCGCGGCACCGCCGAGGTCCTGGGCACTCAGGGTGGCGAAGCCGCCTGCGAGTTTGGCGATGGCGGTGCGCGCACCGGCGACGATAACGCTTCGGGACATGTGGTCCTCCCTCATTGAAAACGGTGACTAATGGTCACGATACTCGTGGCGCTGACCCCGCTCCGACGGTGCCCGAGGGCTGGGGCTCGAAGGGGAGCGTCGCCTCGACGACGGTGCCCACGCCCGCCGTGGATTGCACCGTGAGTGAGCCCCCGAGCAGTCGCGCGCGCTCGCGCATGCCGACGATGCCCAGCGACGGTGACTCGCCGTCGGACCGGATGGCCCGGCGCTGGTCGAAGCCGGTCCCGTCGTCGACGACTGTCACGTGCAGCGCCGCTTGCTGGAACTCGACGTTCACCCGCAGGTGGTGGGCGTTGGCGTGGCGCTGGGCGTTGCGCAACGATTCCTGAACGATACGAAAGGCCCCGAGTTCGACGTCCGACGAGAGCCGTGTCGGCGAGCCCTGCACGTTGAGGTGGGTCGACTCGGATCCCTCGTCGTCGATGTCCGCGACGAGGCTCGAGAGGGCCGCGACGAGCCCCAGCTGGTCCAACGCCGGTGGGCGCAGGTCGCGAGCGAGTGAGCGCAGTCGCGCCGCGGCGTCAAGCGCCTGGTTGCGTGTCTCGGCGAGCCCGGCCACGACCGTCTCGGGGACGCCCGCCGCGTTGCCGAGGGTCTCGAGCCGGCGCGCGAGGTGCAGGAATAGTTGGAGTGGCTCGTCGTGCAGCTCACGGGCGAGGCGACGGCGCTGGTCCTCCTCCACCTGGATCACCTGTTGGGCGAACTGGCGCGCCCGTCGTTCCTCGTTGCGCTCCTCGGTGATGTCCTCGAAGGTGATTTGGCGACGCGATGCGGTCGTGTCCAATGGCAAGGTGACGACGTCGAGGCGGTAGTCGTGACTGTCGGCAAGGGAGAGGACACGACCCGACAGCGCGCCGATATCGAGGTCGTCGTTGAGCACGGCGGTGATGGCACGCCCGACCACCGCGGCGCCGAGCAGCGTCGCCGCCGCCGGGTTGGCGTCGGTGACGACGCCGTGATCGTCGATCACTACTATCGGCGAGCGGTTGGACTCGAAGAGGCGACGGTAACCGGCCTCGATGGCGAGCGTGCGCGCGGCGGCCTCGTCGATGCGTTGTTGGGTGAGCCGTTCGGTCTCGATACGACGTCCGAAGATGATCGCGACGAGAATGATGATCGCGAAGTTCACGAGGTCGTCGCCGGCGTGACCCTCGTCGTGGGGGAGGGTCAGGTCAGGGAGCCAGAGGATGAGCGTCCAGATCGTGGTGGCGGCCGACCCGGCGAGGCCGTAGCGCAGCGCCGCGTAGCCGATGGGGATGACCAGGATCGCCACGGGGACCCCGGTGGGGAGCGACTGGTTGATCAACGAGGGGTGCAGGTCCACGAAGTAGTGCACGCCGACGATGAGCAGCACGGTGGCCTGGATGATCCAGAACGGCCACTCGGTGACCGGCGGTCGCAGGATCCGCTCGATGATGGAACGGTGCGTGAGGTCGGCGTCAGTTGAGGAGGTCATTGTTCGGTGCGCTGACGAGTCGATGGCTGATGGCGTGGGTGACCGCCTCGGTGCGAGAGGTCACGCCGAGCTTGCCCAAGATGTTCGAGACGTACCCCTCGACCGTGCGGATGCCCAACTCCAGCTCTGCGGCGATCTGCTTGTTCGAGCGGCCCTGGGCGAGCAGTTCGAGCACCGCGGTCTCGCGCGGTGTCAGTGTGCCCACCGTGGGCGCGACGGCGTCGCGTCGACGGACCAGTCGCTTGGAGACCTGGCGGTCGAGCACGAAGACACCGTCGTAGACGGCGCGCACCGCGTCGATGAGCTCCTTGGTGCTCGCGGTCTTTAGGAGGTAGCCGCCAACCCCGACCTCGAGCGCCTCGGCGACGTAGGCGTACTCGTCGTAGGCCGAGAGGATCAAGATCCGCACCGTCGGCTTGGTCGCGAGGATCGTGCGCGAGAGCTCGAGCCCGCTCATCGACGGCAGGTTGACGTCGACGAGCGCCACGTCGGGCGAGAGCACCGCGAGCTGCTCGAGCGCCTCCTCACCGGACCCCGCCGTGGCGATGACTTCGATGGCCGAGTCCTGCTCGAGGAGTTGACGGGTCCCCTCACGAACTAGGGCGTGGTCGTCGACGATCAGCACGCGAATCGGATTCGACGACGTCGGACCCGTCGCGTCCGGGGAGCGCTCAGCCCCCGGTGGATCGTTCACGTCACTCATGGTCCCCCTCCTCAACGATCACCGAGATCGTGTATCGGACTCCTCAAATGTGCCACAGTACGCACCGTGGTGCGCACCGTGATTCGCGGTACGTCCGTACCCCCACTCCCCTCGGCAGACCCACCTTCCTGCGCCTTCACCATGGTGAACCCGTTTGATCAGGGATAGTGACCTTACTGAATTCTACCACTGTAGGTAAAGTTCCGTACTTGACAACCGTCCGCCTGAGTGATAGTACCTAAGTAGATAAGTAGTAATACGGTGATACTTAAGTAGTTCACTACTCGATTAGTAGAGGGGGGCGCATGGCCTTACAGACCGACGTGACAACGGAAGGACACCGTGACGTGTCCACCGGGGCACACCTGATTGACCCCATCGCGGTGGCGATTCGTACCCGTCGCCCCGAGGATCCACCGAGCGGGCGCTTCAACCAGACGGACCCGTCGCCCGGTCTTGATATCGCGCGCAACCCGCTCGTGGCCAAGATCCTCCACGACCGCAAGTTCCAGTTCCTCATGATCCTGCCCAACCAGATCATCTTCTGGCTCGTCATCGGGATCGGTCTGCTCGGCACGGTCGTGCCGGGCCTCAACTTCGCCACGGCGATCACGTGGTACCTCTGGTTCGCGTTGGTCTTCGTGATGATGGTCGTCGTCGGTCGCGCGTGGTGCGCGATGTGTCCCTTCGGCGGCTTTGGTGAGTGGGTCCAGCGCCACACGTTCTGGCGGCGCAAGGACAGCAGCATCGGACTCGGGCTCAAGATGCCCGAGAAGGTCGCCCAGTACGGGTTCTTGCTCTCGGTCGCCGCCTTCTTGCTGCTCACCTGGATCGAGGAGTTCTTCAACATCGCCGGACCGGGCAACCCGGCCTCGACGAGCTTCATGGTGCTCGGCATCGTCGGCAGCGCCCTGTTGTTCTTCCTGCTCTTCGAGCGTCGCACCTTCTGTCGCTACGTCTGTCCCCTGACGGCGTTGATCGGCACGGTCGGCACGATGGGTTCAGTCGCGGGCTTTCGCACCCGCGACCGCGAGGTCTGCCAGTCCTGTGAGACCAAAGACTGCATGCGCGGTGACGCCGACGGCTACGGCTGCCCGTGGTACACGTGGCCGGGCAGTTCGGACTCGAACTCGGCCTGCGGGCTGTGCACGGAGTGCTACAAGGCCTGCCCGAGCGACAACATCGGGCTCTTCGTCCAAAAGCCGCTCACCTCGGTCGTCGCCCCCTCGCGCCGTCGCGCCGACGTCGCCTGGTCGATCGCCCTGCTCTTCGGCCTCGTCGTCTACCAGCAGCTGAACGCGTTGACGGTCTTCGCCAACTTCGACACCTGGTTGAACAACCACACGTTCTTCCCGCACTACCCCGACCCGATCAGCTACCTCGGCATCATCGTGGCCGTCGCGCTCGTGATGGCGGGCTTCGCGTGGGTCTTCAAGCAGAGCTTCGCGCGGGCCGACTACACGCCCGCAGTGAGCGGTCGCTCCTTCGTCGACCGCACCAGCACCTTCCGGGCGTACTTCTTGCCGCTGATGTACGGCATCATCCCGGTCGTCGGTGCTGACTACTTCGCCCGCCAGTTGCCGAAGTTCTTCCAGCACGTGCCGCGCGTCCCGGTCGCGATCGGACACCTGTTCGGCTTCGGCTCGACGCACTCCTCGCTCTACAACGCCTCGCTCATCTCGTCTAACGCCGGCATCATCGCCGTGCAGGTGGGCGTGATGGCGGCCGGCACGCTCGCCGCGATGTGGACGAGCTGGCGAATCGCCGGGCGCGACCTCGCACCTGTCGGGAGCAACAAGCGCGCCGTCCAGATCAGTGCGGCCGGCTTCGCGCTGGCCCTGGGCGTCGTGACCGCCGTGCTGTACATCCTCATGAACGCCGCGGACTAGGGAGACACGATGACCGCCACCATTTCCACCACCGAGACGCGCGCCGAGCGCCACGTCACCGTCTTCGTCGACCGCTGTGCCGGCTGCCAGGAGTGCGTCATCCGCTGTCCGGCCGGGGCACTCTCGATGGAGCCCGTCACCTGGACCGCCATCGCGAATGACGCCGCGTGCGTGGGCTGTCGCCAGTGCGAGCGCACCTGCCCCTTCTCGGCGATCACGGTCGACGGGCCACTCGCCGTCTCGGAGCGCTACGACCCGCCAATCCACCAGCCCGTCGAGCTACGCGGCAACGTCGAGGAGACCCGTCGGGGTTATGACACCTGGGAGGAGGCGATCGCCGAGGCGAACCGCTGCCTCGCGTGTCCCGACCCCACTTGCATGCGCGGCTGCCCCGCGCACAACGACATCCCCCAGTTCGTCGCCGCCGTGCGCGAGCACGACCTCGAGCGGGCCCACGCGATCCTGCGCCGCACGACCGTGATTCCCGACATCTGCTCACGCGTGTGCAACCAGGCCGCCCAGTGCGAGGGTGCGTGCACGTGGTCCCTCGCCGGGGGGGTTCCCGTCGCGATCGGCCGGCTCGAGCGGTTCATCGCCGATCACGCTCCGGTCCCCGCGCCGACGCTCGCCAAGTCCGACGACCCGATCTCGGTGGGCATCATCGGTTCGGGGCCCGCCGGTATCGGCGCTGCCTGGGACCTCATCGAGGCCGGGGCATCGGTCACGGTCTACGAGAAGGACGACACCGCCGGCGGGCTGCCCGTCTGGGGCATGCCCGACTTCACCCTGCCCGACGAGGTGGCGGCCCGCCCGTGGCACCAGTTGGTCGATGCGGGTGTCGACCTGCGGCTGAACACCCCCATCCCGGCCGACTCCATCGACCAGCTGCTGACGGTGCACGACGCGGTCGTGGTCGCGCACGGGGCGGGGATACCGATCCGTCTGCCGGTGCCCGGCGCGGACCTCGAGGGGGTCGTGGACGCCACGATGTTCTTGAAGGCCGCCAAGGCCGCGATGATGCCCGGCGGTGACGCCGCGGGGCTGCGCGCCGAACTCGGTGTCGGTGAGCAACGCGGCGCGCGGGTCCTCGTGCTCGGCGCGGGCAACACCGCGATGGACGTGGCGCGCATGGCGCGTCGCCTCGGCCTCGAGGCCACCTGCGTGGACTGGCTCGACGAGCGCTTCGCGCTGGCTCGACCCGACGAGTTATCCGAGGCGCGTCACGAGGGCGTCGAGGTGCGCTTCTTGCGCACGCTCACCGCGCTCGAGGGCGACGGTCGCGTGCAGCGGGCCCAGCTCGCCCACACGGTCCAGCCCGAGCGCACGAAGCAGCCGACGGTGCTGAAGACCGTCCCCGACGTCCTGGACGTCGACCTCGTGGTGATGGCCATGGGGTACCGGCTCGACGCCACCTTCCGTGAGGTCTTGCCCTCGCTGCCGGTCACGAAGCGCCACGCCGGCCTCGCGCACGGTCGCTGGACGGCGTCGGGGATCTTGAAGAACCCCGCCTCGGCCTACAACCACCACAGCCCGGTCGGTTCACTCGCCTTAGACCGCGAGGTCGG
>JAJYDR010000054.1:0-4107 GCA_021777285.1 Actinomycetes bacterium | reverse complement strand
TCTCTGGGCAGCGACCCTGCCCCAGCGTGACCGGGTCTGGGTCGCCGGGGACGCGCTCACGGGACCGGCGACGGTGGTCGAGGCGATGGCCCAGGGCCGGCGCGCGGCGCGCTCGATCCTCGACGCGCACCCGGCGCGGCCGGACCGCTCCGAGGACTTCCGCGCCGACCACCAGCCCCGCGTCCTCATCGCCTACGCGTCCGCGGGTGGCACGACCGCCGCGCTCAGCCAGGCGATCGCCGATGGCCTCGGTCTCGCGGGGGCGCGCGTCAGCGTGAAGCCCGTGGGTCAGGTGGGGGCGAAGGACCTCGCCGCGGCCGACGCGATCGTGCTCGGTACGTGGGTCGAGGGGCTGGTCGTCGCCAAGGTCCGCCCGGCCAAGGCCATGCGCGACTGGCTGGCGTCGAACCCGAACCTCGGGGCCAAGCCCGTGGCGACGTTCTGTACCTTCGCGGTGAACCCGCGTCGCGCGAGTGACGAGTTGGGCGAACTCGTGGCCCGTGCGGGCGGCACCGTCGTGACCGCAGAGGTCTTTGGACCCCACGACCGCGGCGACGGCGCGCGGCTCCACCCAACCAAGCCCGAGGCCTTCGCGAACCGCATCGCGGCGCGGGTCATCACGAGGGTGGCGGCAGTCGTCGCCTGATAGTCGGGGGCCCGTCGCGCACGGGCCCCCACTGTCAGGTCGGTTCGGCCGTCACTCGCTCTCGAGTGCGCGCGCGAGGCGGCGCAGGAACGAGCGCACGGTGGAACGCGCGAGGCGCACCATGACGGCGTCGTCGAGGGCGTGGCCGGCCCGCCCGAGCGGCGGTCGGTAGCGCCCGACGATGGTCAGCTCGCTGCGTTCGGGGTCGAGCTCGGCGACCTGGAGTGTGCCGACGAGGCGCGGGAAGAGTCCCGAGGGACCGGTCGCCTCCCATCGGATGGCGATGGCCACGCCCTCACTGGTCTCGACGGGCTCGCCGAGGCGTACGGCGACGGTCTTGGCGAGCCAGCCCGCCGCGCCGGGACCGACGCGCACGAGGATCGCTTCGGCGTCGTCGCGCGCGGCGTCGAGGTGGGGGATCAACCACGCGCCGCCGCTCGTCATCCGTTCGGTGATGTGCGTGACTGGTCGCTCGACGTGAACGGTGTCACGGACCTCTACGGTGTCATTGGCGTTGTGGCGGTGGCCGATGACGTGGTATTCGCCCGCGGTGATCGCGCGGTCGCGCTCGAGCAAGGTCTCGAGCGTCGTCGAGGCCAACTCGGCGCGCATGGCCGCGGTCGCGGCACTCCAGGTCTCGTGGATCGGGCACACCGAGTCCCACTGGCAGGGGTCGTCCCCGAGCACGCAGGTGTCGGACTCGAGGGGCCCTTCGCCGGCCTCGACGATCTCGAGCAACGTGATCTCGGCCGGTGGGCGCGTCAGGCGGTAGCCGCCGTTGGCGCCGAAGAACGACGTGGCGATCCCGGCCTGGACGAGGTCACCGAGGATCTGGGAGACGAACGTTCGTGGCACGCCCATCTCGACGGACACCTGGCGCAACTTCGTCGGTGCCGGCGCGTCGAAACCGCTCGCGAGACACAGGGCTGAGCGCACCACGTAGTCGCCCCGTTTGGAGAGTTTCAACTTCATTGCGCAAGGTTATCGGCGCACCTGACGTGTGGCGCGGGACCACATGACTGGCTGAGAATGGGTTCAGCGCGGGATGTTCGGACCGTCGGCGGGTTCGCGCGGGCCGAGCACGTCGGTCAAGACGCGTTCGAGGTCCTCGCGTAGTTCGAGGTCGGCGCGGTTGGCCACGATCGTCGAGCGAACGGCGAACGCGAACGCCACGAAGGTCGCCGCGATGACGAGCATCGAGACAACGATGCCCACCGCCGCCAGAAAGCCGATCATCGAACCCATGTCTCCATGCTCGACCACCACGTCGGCGGGCGAAACCCGGATTCCACGCCCGCGGTCTGCCAATTCCACGGGCGCGTGCGTGGATCTACGGTGGCGACGCGATGGCCGAGGTCCAACTATTGTCGGTCAATGAGCGAGATTCTCGACGCGGTGCGCGGGGGTGCCGACGGGGCAGCCATCGCTTCGACGCCGCTACCTGCGATGACCCGGGCCGTCTTCGTGCGGCGTGATGAGCAAGAGATGTTTGACGGCGTGGCCTCGCGCGACAAGGATCCGCGGGCGAGCCTGCACGTGGACGAGGTCCCACTACCCGAGTACGCGCCCGACGAGGTGGTCATCGTCGTCATGGCGTCGTCGATCAACTTCAACACGGTCTGGACGAGCATCTTCGAGCCACTGTCGACCTTCGGCTTTCTCGACCGACTCGGCAAGGAGTCCTACTGGGGCGCCCGTCACGCCCTCGACTACCACGTCATCGGTTCCGACGCGTCGGGCGTGATCGTGCGGGTGGGTTCGGCCGTGCGCAACTGGAAGGTCGGCGACGAGGTGACGGTGCACTGCAACTACGTCGACGACCAGGATCCCTCGAGCCACGACGATTCGATGCTCGGCGCGCACCAGCGCATCTGGGGCTTCGAAACGAACTTCGGCGGACTCGCCGACCTCTCCATCGTCAAGGCCAACCAACTCATGCCCAAGCCCACGCACCTCACGTGGGAGGAGGCCGCGGTGAACGCGCTCACCAACTCCACCGCGTACCGCATGCTGGTTTCGCGCAACGGCGCCCCGGTCACCCAGGGCGACAAGGTTCTGATCTGGGGCGCGTCGGGCGGGATCGGGTCCTTCGCGGTCCAGCACGTGCTCAACTCCGGTGCCACGCCGATCGGGGTCGTCTCGAGCGCGGCCAAGGCGGCGACCCTGCGCGAGCTCGGCTGTCAGTACGTGATCAACCGCGCCGAGAAGGACTACCGGTTCTGGAAGGACGAGCACACCCAGGACGAATCCGAGTGGCGCCGCCTCGGCAAGGACATTCGCGCGCTCGTGGGCGAGGACCCCGACATCGTCTTCGAGCACCCGGGTCGCTCCACCATGGGCGCGAGCGTCTTTGTTGCCAAGCGCGGCGGGACAATCGTGACCTGCGCGGCGACGACGGGGTACATGGTCGAGTACGACAACCGGCACCTGTGGATGCGACTCAAGACCATCAAGGGCTCGCACTTCGCCAACTACCGCGAGGCCTGGGCCGCGAACCAGACGATCGTGGACGGCCACGTCGTGCCGCCGCTCTCTGCGGTCTTCCCCCTCGAGCAGGCGGGCGAGGCGACCTACGAGATGCATCACAACCGCCACGAGGGCAAGGTCGGCATCCTCTGTGCCGCCACGCGCGAGGGGCTCGGGGTTTCGAACCCCGAGCTGCGCGCCAAGGTGGGCGAGAAGCGCCTCACCATCTTCCGACGACACGACCAGGAGTAGCCATGGACTCGATGCTCACCGAGATAGACCACGTCGCGATCGCCGTGACCGACCTCGAGGCCGCGATCGCCTGGTACGAGACGACCTTCGCCGCGTCGGTGGTGCACCGTGAGGTCGTCGAGTCCGACGGGGTCGCCGAGGCGCTGATCCAGGTGGCCGACAGCTACGTCCAGCTCCTCACCCCCACGCGCGAGGACTCGCCGGTAGCGAAGTTCCTCGCCAAGCGGGGCGAGGGGCTGCATCATGTGGGCTATCGCGTGCGCGACTGCGCACAAGCCCTCGAGGCGGTCCGCGCGGCCGGCGGCCGCCTGATCGACGCAGCACCGCGTCCCGGTTCCCGAGGCACCACGGTCGCCTTCGTGCACCCGAGTGCCGCCTTTGGCACCCTGGTCGAGCTGGTCCAGGACGGCTCGGGCCACTGAAAATACCCTCGGCGCGGTCCATCCTCTGATGGGACGCGCGCGGGGTGGGTAGCCTAGCCAGCTATGGAACATTCGATGGCCCAACGATTGAGCGATCTGGCCGCGCGCAAGGACCAGGCGCGCACCGCCGGCGGTGAGCCAGCCCTCGAGCGCCACCGCGCCAAGGGCAAGCTGACCGCGCGCGAACGCATCGAGTATCTCCTCGACGAGGACTCCTTCCAAGAGCTCGACATGCTGACCCGACACATCGCCTCGGGCATGGGCCTCGAGGAGAACCGCCCCTACACCGACGGCGTGATCACCGGCTACGGCACCATCGAC
>JAJYDR010000053.1 GCA_021777285.1 Actinomycetes bacterium | reverse complement strand
GTCGAGCATCCCCGGGGGGAGAGTAGTCCAGTCCAGTTCATTGTCAACTTTGATCGTCAGGCGGTTCTCCCGGCCACAGAGGGTATGGGGCGTGGCATCGCCCTCGAAGGGCAAGAACCCCCCTCGGTGTTGCGCGATCTGATGCCCATTGAACCACATTGTGGCGTTGTGAGTCGCACTGCCTACCTGCACGACGGTCCGAAGGCCACTCCATGAGGACGGCACGACGAACTTCCTCTCGTACCACACGGCACCAACGTGATCGCGAAGTCGTGCGTCTTGAGTGATGTCGTTGTAGCTGGCGGGCACCGACATCAGTATTGGATCCTCAAGGCTGCGAAAACTCCAGCCCTCGCGTTCACCCTCGGCGTGCCAGTCCACCTTGAAGTGCCAGACGCCTCTTAAGTCCTTGACATCGCGGGTTGACGATTCCCGGGGATAGAGCACGGTCTCCTCCTTGTCGGTGAGAACAGGCGGTGGTTCTCAGCGAAGCGCGAAGTCGGTACTGTTCGCGACACTGTGATCATGGGTGCCCGTCGCACCACGGTGGTCGGTCCGCGAATTGTGATGTGGGCCCAACAACGTGGCAAGAGGGGATACAACGCGCCAACCTCGTGCGTCGACACCGTGGATCGGCGTCCCGCATCAACCACACCCTCCTCGTGATTGCACCAACGGCCGCGCGTCGCTACGTCCTCTTCTCATTCTCCACGACGTACCGGCGAGCGAGCGCGCCGACCTGGGTCGAATAGCGCTTGGGAACCGTTGTCGCGCGAGCGTCAGGCAACTCCCCTCGAGCATCTCGGCGTCCTCGTGGCGGGGCATCCCGGCTACCTCGCTCAGGTGGCCCCAGGCTGTGCCCGCTCCGACTCATCCACCGTCGTGACTGGACACTCATCGCTCGACCTCTGACCCAATCCCGCGTCCTCGCGCCGCAGAGCCGACGTCGTCACGGCATCGAGCAGACGCACCGTGTACTCGTGTGTCGGATGCTGGAGCACGTGTTTGGTCTCGCCTCGCTCGACAACCTGCCCCTCGTTGAGGACCAGGATCTGATCGGTGATAACTCGTGCGCTGAGTAAGTCATGGGTGATGTAGAGAAGGCTGATATTGCGTTCCTCACGCAATGTGGCGAGCAGTTTCAAGATACCCGCGCGCATCGACACGTCCAGCATTGACACCGGCTCGTCGGCGACGATGAGCTCTGGTTCTGAGGCGAGGGCGCGAGCGATGACCACGCGTTGACGCTGACCGCCCGAGAGCTGGTGAGGTAGCTTTTTCGCGAACTGGGCGGTGGGAACGAGTCCCACCGCTTCGAGTAATTCGTGGGTCCTCGCCAACGCTGCGCTCCGGGACAGTCCGAGGAAGTTGATGCAGGGTCGACTGACGACATACTCAACCGTGTGCATCGGATTGAGGGCGCCGTAGGGGTCCTGGAAGACCATCTGCACGCGACGGTGGAGCGTACGAAGCTCGCGGCGGCGGATCCGCTCAATTGCCAGATCGCCGTAGTGGATCTGACCCGATGTGGGGCGATCCGTACCGAGGATCATCTTGGCCAGCGTGCTCTTGCCGCTCCCGCTCGCTCCCACCAGTCCGAGAGACGCACCGGGAGCAATCTCGAAGGACACGTCGTCGACGGCAGGGTGTGTCCCACGGGCGCCACGATGCACCAGATACGTCTTGGACACGTGTTCGACAGTAAGTGACGCCCTGGGCGACGACCCCGTGGTCTGCACCGATGCCCGCGAGTTACCCACGACTGGCTCCCTCGACCAGACCGGCGCGAACGTGACACGAGACCCGGCCGTTCCCGAGCGGTGTGAGCACGGGCTGCGTCGTCGAGCAGGGGGACGCCGCCACCGAGCACCGCGGCTCGAAGGAGCATCCGGGGATAGCCAGCGAGAGGTCGGGTGGAGTGCCCGGGATATCTTCGAGCACAACCTCGTCCGCCCGCGGATCGGCGAAACAGCGTAGTAGCGCCTCGGTGTAGGGATGATGCTCGCCGCGGGTCAGGTCGACGGTCGGCTGATCCTCGACGATGCGCCCGGCGTACATGACGAGCAACCGGTCCGCGGAGTCGAGCACGTCGCCCAGATCATGAGTGATGAGGATCGCGGTGAACCCTCGACCCTCTTGCAGGCTCTTGATCGTGGACATCACCGAACGCTGGACGATGACGTCCAGCGCCGTCGTCGGCTCGTCGAAGATCACGAGTTTGGGCTCGAGCGAGAGCGCGATCGCAATGGAGACCCGCTGGCGCATGCCGCCAGAGAGTTCGTGGGGGAACCGGCCGAGAACGCCAGCGTCGAGTCCGACGCCCTCGAGGAGCTCCGCGGCGCGCTCGCGAACCGACGCCCGATTCCAGCGCTCGCCGACTGCCGCGTGGGCTCGCAGCACATCCGCGAAGTGATGCTGAACGTCGCGCACCGGGTTGAGGGCGTTCATTCCGCTCTGCAAGACGAGTGCGAATCCGTTGCGACGATGCTGACGCAACGCCTCCTGATCGAGGGTGCTGATGTCGACACCGTCGAAGACGATTGAGCCACTCTCGATGCGCGCGGGCGGCCGCAACATCCTCGCGAGGGCGTAGGCCAGCGATGACTTCCCGCAACCGGACTCGCCCACCACCCCGACAAACTCCCCTCGCTCGAAACTCAGGTCGACGTCGCGCACCGCCCATATCCGATCGGCGCCCTGGGGCGCGTAGGCGACGTTCAGTCCCGTGACATCCAAGAGCGCCATCACCGCTCCCTCAGCCGCGGATTGGACAGTGCATCGATGCCAAAGTTGATGAAGGCGAACGATACCGCCAAGATCGCGATCGCAATCCCGGGTGCCAGGAGGAGCAGGATCTGCTTGGAGAGCAGCGCGTTGTCCTGCTCGGCCCAGTACAACAGGTTGCCCCACGCCACCGTGTTGGGGTTGCCGATGCCCAAGAACTCGAGTCCGACCGACGCGGCGAGCGCGGCACCCGCCGCCCCGAAGAAACTGGCTGCCGCCAGCGATGTCATATTCGGCAGAATCTCTCGGAAGGCCACCCGCAGCAGCCTCTCACCCGAGAGCACGGCGGCGTTGACGAAGTCGCTGGTACGAAGCGTTACGGCCTGGCTACGCATCACCTTGGCACCCGTGGGCCAGCCGGTGAGTCCGATGAAGATGATCGTGATCCATATCGACTCGCTCTGCACGTAGGTCGATACAACGATAATCAGGACCAACCCCGGCAGGATCATGTACTGGTTCGTGATGTACATCAGCGTCTCGTCAACGATGCCCGGACGGAACCCCGCGACGAGACCGACTAGGAGTGCGAGCACCGTAGCGATTGCGCCGGCGACGAAGCTCACCAACAGCGATACGCGCGTGCCGTAGACGAGTTGGGCGAAAACGTCCTGCCCGTTGCCGGTCGTCCCGAACCAGTTGACCGCGTTCGGGTTCTGATAGGGCACGAAATTGTTGGCCGTTGGCGACTGCTGGGCGATGAGTGGCGCGAAGACCGCGACAACGATAAGGGTGAAGAGGATGATGAGGCCGATGCGCGCCTTCGTGTTGCCCCAGAGCGTCGCGAGGGCGCGGCCAAGGAATCGAATGCTGGCCGGTACTTCGTGTTCTCGATGAGCACCGGGCCACTCGACCTCAGTGGTTGATCCTGGCACCGGCGTCGTCGCGTGTCCAGTCATCGCGCCTCCCTGTGGCCGCATTGTCGATGCTCGCCCCGTAACCGAATTCGCGTCATTGCGCACGCGTCCTCGGGTCGAGCCAGGTGTAAAGCAGGTCAACCGCGAAGAGCGCCACGAGCATGCTCACCGACGTGAAGAGCAAGATGCCCTGCATGAGCGGATAGTCCCGAGCGTTGATCGCCTGAATGAGTAGGCTACCGATCCCCGGTATGCCGAAGACGTCCTCGATGAGGACCGTACCCCCGATAGCCCCGCCCAGCGCTAACGCGAAGTTCGTCACGTTGGGCAAGAGCGCGTTGCGAGCAGCGTAAGACAGGGCCACCTTGCGCCCCCTCAAGCCGTTGGCCTCCGCGAAGGTCACGTAGTCCTGCCCGAAGGTGGTCACCATGTTGTTGCGCATTCCAAAGACCCACCCCGAGAGCCCGGTGATCACAAGTGCGATCCACCCCAGCACCAGGTGGTAGGACGCATCCACCATGAAGTTCCACGTCAGATGGGGAGTCACTCCGGGGTAGTAGCCGCCGACGAGGGGGAACCAGCGAAGCTTGAAGCCGAAAAAGAACAGGAGCATCAGCGCGATCCAGAAAGAGGGGAACGATGAGGTCAGCGTCGTACCAACGGTGACCAGTTGGTCGATTCGGGACTGGCGGTGCCACGCCGCATAGACGCCCAGCAGCGTCCCGAGGAAGAACGTCGCGATCGTCGTGGAACCCACCAATGCCAGCGACCACGGCGCCGCGACCTCGATCGCCCTCATCACCGACTCACCAGGAACCGAAGTGGACATACCCAGGCGAAGGCGAGCGACATTGGCCAGGTAGTCCCCATACTGAACCAGTAGTGAAGTGTGGGGAAGTCCCAACTGGATTCCAATGGCCCGCTTCATCGCGGCCGTCACGGCGACGCCCGACTGGGTCATGCGTTCGATCACTGAGTCCGCCGGGGAACCGGGCATCAGGCGGGGAAGGATGAAGTTGAAAGTGAGCGCCGCCCACAGGGTGCCAACGAACAGCGCCAACTTGCCTACGACGTTCCGCAACCTCATCCTCCCCACCTAGTGCTTCCGTTTCGTCTCTACCCGGAGCTACTTCACCGGCTTGACGTGCATCACGATCGCGAGCAGGTCATAGTTCCACGTTGCCGGCGTCGTGTACGGATTCTTCGCCGAAGGCCAGCCCACCCAGTGGCGCGTGGAGAACAAGCCCCACATGCCGCCGTAGTAGAGGTTGAGCACCGGAACCTGGTTGTACATCACGTCGGTCAGGGCGTGGATCCACGGCGTCGCTGCCGCCGTGGTACGCGCCGCCGCCAAGCCCGCGAGGTAGTGGTCCACCACCGGGCTCGAGAAGTGCTCGATGTTGCTGCTCGCCGGCGTGTTCAGGGGCACGTCAAAGGCGCTGTTCAACTGGGGGTTGTAGGTCGAGTACGCGCTTCCCGTTCCACCAAATGCGTCAATGTTGGCGTCGTAGGTCCCATTCGCGTTCCCGTTGGCCCAACCGGTGTAGTCCGTAAAGTTCGTAGTCACGTTCATGCCGAGGGCATTCAGTTCCTTGGCGATCTCCGTCGCGGCACCGTTCCAGTCGGTCCAACCCAACGGGCAATTGATATTGAAGCCCACCTGTGTGCCGGCCGAGTTCACGAGTTTGCCGTTCTGCTGGGTGTAGCCCGCCTTGGCGAAGTACGACAGTGCCAGCGAGGTGTTCTGCTGGATCAATCCCTTGTTCGGTATCGTCGGGTCGGTCCAGGCGGCCTGTCCCGGCAGCATTGCCCCTGTCTGGGGGGCGACGCCTTCAAGCCCGAAGAGCGCGGCGTTCTCTACGGCTGACCGATTGATCGCGTACGACATACCCAGGCGGAAGTCGACGTTGTTGAACGGCGCCTTGGTCAAGTTCATGAACAGTGAGATCACTCCCCCCGGCGGGAACCAGTAGACGTTGTGCTTCGGGTCTTGGCCCACGAAGGCGGTCTTCACGTTCGGGAAGTTGTCGTACGCGAAATCGTAGGCACCACTCGCGATGAGCAGCTGGTTCGCGGCCCCCGTCGACGGGCCCGCGACGAACGCGACGTTCTCTGGACGCACGCTCGACGCTTCGAACGACGACGGGACCCTCATAAAGACAGTCTTGGTCGGTGCGTAGGACTTAAGCGTGTAGGGACCCGTGCCCACGGGATGCGTGTTGGTGAACGTCGCCGGATTGCTCAGGCGCGACCAGATCGCGCTCGGAACGATCGGCACCCCGGAGATCACTTGGCGTAGCGGAACGTCCGGTGTCTTCAGCCTGAAGGTGACCTTGTTGCCGGCGTCGGACACCGACGTGACAACGGACCAAACCCCGCCGGTGTCGAGCGCGGGAAACTTCTTGAGCAGCTTGAACGTCCCCACGACGTCAGCCGGCGTGAACGCCTTGCCGTTACTCCACTTCACTCCACGCCGGATCGTGTAGGTGAGTGTCGTCGCGTTGGGCGCCGTGAAACTCGTGGCAAGCTCCGGGGCCAGGGACCCGTTCACGGGATTCAACAACTCAAGGCTGTTGTACACCAGGTTGACGCCGAGATCGCCCCCGACGAACGGGTTAAGGTTCAAGACGTTGTTCGTGTTGCCCTGGATGGTGAGCACGCCGTGCGCCGCCGTTTTGGCGTGCGGCGAACTGTCGATACCGCTAGCCCCCGCACCCGACGCGACCGCGATGGTGGGGGTCAGGGAGAGTCCCACCATCGCGGCCGCGATCCCAAGCCAGACACTGTGTGGCCTCATCTGTGTTTTCATGGTCTACCTTCTCTCTTCGACCGGACTCATCCGGCAGATAGTCGAAGCCGGGCGACGCCCGGCATGGGGATAAAGAATGTGACTGTGGCCTCCCCGCCCGTCGGCTGCACGTCGGCGAGCAGCTCTTGGTGGAGGACGTCGCTCGCGCGCAGGTGCAACCATGTCTCGGCGTCCGGCCAGTCGACACCCGCAGGCAGGACGCCAATGATGTTGGAGTGATCGACATCGACGCGCGCGAGTCGAGCGACGTACGACTTCTCCACCAGGTTGTGGAGGCGAACGCTCACCGTGCGGTCTAGGCGCGGATCACCGCTGCTCATTTCACTGTTGATCGTCCCGTTCCAGATCAGCACGTCGACGGAGCCGTCTTCGTGGCGAGTCGCGTTCGCCCCGACTAGGACCTCGGCCCCATCACCGCTGATAGCGAGGCTCAGGACGTCGTCACCCTGGGCCGAGGCGAGGTGCGTAGCCCAGAACCTCGGCTTGCGGAGATTGCCGACGCTGAGCAGGCCGAAGCCATCGTGAAAGAGCCTCGGCGGTCGTCCCAACTCCTCGAAGTGGTCGCTAATCACCCAGTAGGCGAGTGCGTCGATCCGCCCCTGAACGGCATCGTAACCATTGAGGATGAAGGGAGCACCCATCGGTGAATCGTGAATTGCACCGAAGTGCGTGCTGCCCACGCCCCATTCCGTCCACCAGATCGGGAGTCCCGCGTAACCGTAACGCGCAAGCAGCGGTCGCAGGTCGATTGGCAGGTTGCCGTAGGTGTGCGTCGACACGAAGTCGAGCGGCACTCGGTGGGCACTCGTGAAGTCGAGGAGCGATTCAATCCACTCACCGGCCGCGCTTCCGGGCCCACCAACACGAAGTCGCTCGTCGACCCCTTTGACAGCTCTTGCCGCCTCCTCGTAAAGATGCAGGTACTCGTCACGGGTACCCGTCCAGAACACCTCGAGGTTGGCCTCGTTCCACACTTCGAATCCCCATGCAGAGACCTCGTCGATCCCGTAGCGCTCGACGAGGTGGCGCGCCAGGGCAGCGACGAGATCGTGCCACTCGGTCCAGTCCTTCGGCGGAGAGATAATGCCCCGGTACGTGAAGACCGTCGCGTTGGGATCTCGGGCGAGGTCCGCCGGCATGAACGAGAGCTCCACAATCGGGCGGATTCCCATCTCGACCAAGCGGTCGTAAACGACATCGATGCCGCCGAAGTCGTACGCGAGCGAGCCACGGGTGTCTCGGCGTACGACTTCGAGGTCGTCGTGAAGGATGGCGTGAGCACGCACGAATCGCACGCCCAGCTCATCACGGGCGATCCTCAACGCCTCGGCGAACTCGCGCCCGACGTCGTGACCGTGCTCATCGATTCCTAAGCGCAGCTGCGAGAGTCTCTCCGCGCCCACCATCTCCCATACGCGCTGGAGCCTCCGGACAACCAAGGCAGCATCGATGGTCACCTCGATCGGGGCTGGCGCGCCACGATGCGTGGTCGCCACCACCGGCGCCGACCACGCTTCAATCACATCGCCGGGACTGCGCACCGCCGCTATCCGAAAGCGGTACTCGACGCCATCGTCAATGCCGGTCACCGCGAACTGCGTCACCGGAATCGCGGCGACGTCACTCCCCCCGTGACGAAGCACGGTCAGAGGGCCCTGGCCGGCGGCCATCTCGATGACGTAACCGGCGGCACCGGGCACCGCCTCCCAGCGCAGGCGGATGTGTCCGTACCCGGGCTCGGCGACCACCACCGTGGGCGCCGACAGCGTCGACAACGCAGCCTGGGCATCGGACCTCTCATAGATCCGAGACTCCCAGTCCTCTCGAGCCCTAAGCGGGTCACTCATGTCACACTCCTCGTTGCGAGATCGAATCGTTGGTACGACAGCCACAGCTACGGCGAACAACGGCGGCGGTCGGAAGTGTCACGACTTGGCGGTCCATGGTTGGATTCTCGATCCGGTTCAGCAACATCTCGACCGCTCGCTCCCCGAGCTCGCGCATCGGCTGACGCACCGTTGTAAGTGTCGGGCTCACTCGGCGACTGGACGCGATGTCGTCAAAGCCCGTCACCGCGATGTCGCCGGGAACGCGCACCCGCGCGCGGCGCAGGGTCCGCAGGCCACCGATGGCCATCTCGTCGTTGCCGAAGACCACGGCGCGAAGTTTTCGCCCCGACAGCAGTAGACGCCGCATCGCTTCAGCGCCACCCTCCTCGGTGAAGTCGCCGCAGTCGTCCGGTGCTTGCGGCGGGTTGATCCGTGCCGACGCGAGCACCTCACAGAAACCGGCGAAGCGCTCGGCCGAGTCGGGCGAACGGGACGGTCCTCCTACGAACGCGAGCTCCCGGTACCCGTGTGTCTCGACCAGGTGCGCGGCAATTTCGCGCGCGCCGGAGCGGTTGTCGACGCTCGCTCGGTCGAGGACGCGACGTCCCGGAAGGCTGGCGACGATGACCACCGGCACGATACGAGAGATCGTCGAGATTTCGCGCTCCGAGAGACTCCCCGACACGACAACCAGTCCGTCAACTTTGCCAACGATCGATCGAAGGAGATCGCGCCCCGAGGCCCCCCGCGACGCCGCGATGAGTACGGCCTCACCCGCGAGCGTCGCGGCACGCTCGGCGCCCCTGATCACCTCGTCGACGTAGAGAGGTGACTCGTCTTCGGTGGCGCCCGAACGACCCAGATCTGGAAAGATAACGCCGACGATTCCCGCACGGTTGGAGGCCAGGCTTCGCGCCGCCCCGTTCGGCACCCACCCGAGGTCACGTGCCGCGGCGAACACGCGCTCGCGCGTCGACCCCTTGCCGAAAGTGGCATCACTCATGATGCGCGACACGGTGGCCGTCGAGACACCACACCGCTGTGCTACGGCGTAAATTGTCGCCTTCCCTGACAGTGCCACCGAGCCCCCCGGAACTAGTCACACGCGCCCACTTGGTTAAGCGCTTGCGTATGTTAAGCGCTTATCTTACACAGTGACGAGTTCGTGTCAAGTCCTCTTCTCCAGAAAATCCAGCCCGCCCACACTAGAGATTTGCGAAGTCGGAACTGATACCGCTGGCATCAGACATCAGTACAGAAACCACCGGAAGCCGCACTAGAGTGTCCGTAATCCACACGGGGGCCCTAATGCAGGGGCTGAGAGGGAACTGACGCAGTTCCGACCGTTGAACCTGTCCGGGTAATGCCGGCGAAGGAAGTGAGTTTTGATGAGTGGTCCTGTCCAACCCTTCGATCAGGCACTTGTCCTCGGGCACAGCGATGGGCGAATCACCCCGATGCCGACCGCTGTCCGCCGCGCTGTCCGCGGTGGCATACTCGGTAATTTCGTTGATCAGTTCGACATCTTTCTCCCGGTCATCGCATTGACCCCAGCGGCCGCCGACGTGTTCGGTCCGCACAACTTGGTCAGCAGCGCCGGGTTAGTTTTCGTCGCAGCGCTTATGGGGCGCCCTTTGGGTTCTGCAATCTTCGGTCCGATTGCTGATCGATTTGGACGGACGCAGACGACAAGAATTGCTCTCGCGGGCATCGCACTGACGACGTTCCTCATCGCCCTGGTTCCCGGGTACTCCGTGCTAGGCGGCGGTACTTTGTTCTTGATCGTAGGACTGCGTTTTCTGGGAGGGGTCTTTCTCGGTGGAGAGTACGCATGCGCCGTGCCGTTGGCGATGGAGTGGTCTGAGCCGAGGCGACGAGGTCTGGCCAGCGGGTTTATCATGTGGGCGTCTCCGTGGGCGAATGCGACAATCGCGGGGATTGTGCTTGTACTCCTCGACGCCACCACTCCGAAAATGTACGGTACGTGGGGCTGGCGTGTTCCGTTCCTGCTCGGGTCGGCGCTTGCTATCGCGATGCTCGTCTACTACCACTTCGCGGTTGTGGATTCACCAGCGTGGAACTGCGCGCTAAAGAAGCAAAACCCCCTCAGAGAAATCTTTGTAGGGCCGCATCGAGGTGCGCTGTTACAGGTTTTCGTGTTGATGAGTGGATTGTGGCTGTTGACAGATATGGCGATTCCAACTCTGACTGGTGAACTAAGGGTCGCCTCTCACATGTCTGCGCAGTCGATATCGTTCACCATGCTGTGCGCCACTGCGGTGTCGGCCGTCGCGATGCTCGCGGCGGGGCAGATCTCCACGTTGATTGGAAGGCGAACCTTTTTCGCTAGCTTTGGTGTCCTCGCCGCTGTCGTCGCGCCGGTTACCTTTCTCGCGATATTCCGTGCGAGTGGCATCGCAGTGATCGTGTTGTTGGTGGTGGCGCTCCAGGTCGTAACGGTCTCTGGTTACGGTCCGGTCGGCGCGTATCTTGCTGAACGGTTTCCCGCAGCCGTTCGCTCCAGTGGATACGGGGTCGCTTACAGCCTTTCGATCGTACTCCCCGCGCTGTACCCGTACTATCTGCCGGCATTGCAGGCGGCCCTCGGGCAGCGGACGGCGATCGCCGTACTCCTCAGCCTCGGCGGTGTGCTGGTGCTTGTCGGCGGCGTCACGGGCCCAGAAACGAACAAGGTCGGAGAACTCAACTAACGCAGTCCCCCTGAAGCGACTTCCCACGGGCTGACGAAAATACGTGGCCCAAACCTTTCACTGATCAGAGGCGTGAGGACCGTCCTCGACCCACGGTTTCGCGACGGTCAGGACTGCGGTCCAGTCATTTGAACTGAGCCTGACGAGCGGCGACCACTGCGGGGGGGCCATGCCGTGCGTGTTTGTGCTTCCCACTCGGTGACATTCAATTCGAACTACGTGAGTCCTCGCGCTCTGTGGGCGCTCGGACACGCTCTTTTCTGACGACGCGCTCGCGAGCATCCACCAGGCCAGTCAGGGCCTTTCGCGCGCGGTGCGCAACCTCGCTCGTCAGACCCTCGTCGCCGCCTACGCGAACCGCTGCGCCATCGTCGACGAGAAGGCCGCCCGCCAGGCCATTCCCGAGATGGACGCCCAATGAGGTAGCCAGCGGACGACCCCATCTTCATTATCATTGTCGCCTGCGACAACGTGATCACAAGAGGTCATCATTACGACTGACTGACAACAGCGCGGGTCGGCTGGAATCTCTGATCCTCCGGTGGCCTCCGTTGCAGTGATGCTGAGAACCTGAGGAATCGCCGATCCTGATGTGGCTGTCATTGGTCCCACGCGGCGATGAGCAATTCGGCGTTGGATTGCGGATCTGGCGCGCCGCAGATTGCTGAGACCACAGCGGCTCCCGCAGCGCCAGCACCGCGGAGTATTGGCATATCCGCCGCCGAAATACCTCCGATTGCTACGCACGGTAGCGACGAGAGGCTTGCGAGAGCTCTGAAGCCAGTTACCCCGAGAACCCGAGGATGGTCCGGTTTGGTTGCGGAGTTGCGAATTACGCCGATCCCGAGATAATCAACGGTACCCTCAGGAAGACTGTTCGCGTCCGCGATGTGCGCGATCGTGTTGGCGGTGAGCCCAATCAAGGCATCGGCCCCGACGATTCGCCTCACCTCGAGTGGCGCCATGTCGTTCTGCCCAATATGCACGCCGTGTACCGCGGCTCCATCGGACCGCGCAGCCACGAACACTGCTACTCGGTCATTGACCAGGAGCAGAGCTCGGTCGTCGACAGCGCTTGCAGTGCGCATGACGAGTTCGTAAAAGTCTGAGTTACTCGCCGTCTTGTCCCGAATCTGGACCATCCTGATACCGCCGGCCACCGCCGCACGCACAGTCTCTTCGACACCGAACTCACCGCACAACTCGGTGTCAGCCACAAGGTACACACCGTCGACAAGAGTCGGGCGAACCGTCATGCGATCTTCGCTCTGGACTGGATCTTGGTCGCATCAATCGCCGCCAACGCGTCAACAAAGGCAACTGCGAAGGTACCCGGGCCGTACGCGTTCACCACCGCCAATTCCGCCGCGATCGTATAGACGGCCGTGGCCGCTGCGGTCGCCGCCAACTGGTCGTCGCCGATGGCGAGAAACGCTGCGGTCACCGCCCCCAGTGCGCACCCTCCGCCGGTGACGAGCGTCAGATAGGGGTGCCCGTTGCTAATTCGGAGCACATCTGTTCCGTCGGTGATGAGGTCAGTTACGCCAGAAATTGCGACAATGGAACCGTGGGTGTGAGCGAGATGAAGAGCGGCATCCAGCGCGCTTTCTGCGCGGTCGACGGTGTCCACACCTTGCCCACCGGCTCCGAGCCCGGCCAAGGCCATGATCTCTGAAGCGTTGCCTCTGATCGCTGTTGGCGAATACTCCAGTAACTCCCGCGCCAACGCCGTGCGCACCGGAAGGACACCCACCGCGACAGGATCAAGAACCCATGGGCTGCCAGTATGGTGGGCAGCCCGCGCGGCCTCGATCATCGCGATTCGTTGCTCGGCGTGCGGGGTACCAACATTCACCAGTGTCGCCGACGCGATTTCGGCAAATATTCCTGCCTCGATCGGAATATCCGTCATCGCTGGGCTCGCGCCTATCGCGAGCAAGACGTTGGCGGTAAAGCTGGTGGCGACCGTGTTCGTCAGGCACTGCACGAGAGGTGTGCTCTCGCGCAATTTCTCCAGGAGAACGCAGACGTCAGCCGCGTCGAAGTGGATAGTCACCGTCTCTACAATGTGCCGACGACGGATTCCGGGAGATAAACCTCTCCGCCAGATTGCCGGAACGCTACTGATTTCTCTTGCATTCCGGCACGCATCTGCTCCTCAGAAACACCTCCAAACCGATCGCGGATGTCCTGTGAGATTCTCATCGAGCAGAACTTGGGTCCGCACATCGAGCAGAAGTGAGCCGTCTTCGCAGCTTGCGCCGGGAGCGTCTCGTCATGGAACGCCTCGGCGGTAACCGGGTCAAGGGACAGTGCGAACTGGTCGCGCCACCGGAACTCGAAACGGGCCTTGGACAGGGCGTTGTCACGTTCGTGAGCGCCGGGGTGGCCTTTCGCCAGGTCGGCCGCGTGCGCGGCGATCTTGTAGGTGATCACACCCGTTTTGACGTCGTCCTTGTTGGGCAGCCCCAGGTGCTCTTTCGGCGTGACGTAGCAGAGCATCGCGGTCCCGTACCGTGCGATCTCGGTTGCGCCAATCGCGGAGGTGATGTGGTCATAACCGGGAGCAATATCGGTGACCAGGGGACCGAGGGTGTAGAACGGAGCACCGTCGCACAGATCCTGCTGACGTTCTACGTTCTCTCGAACCAGATGAAACGGAATATGGCCGGGACCTTCCACCATTACTTGAACGTCGTATTTCCACGCTCGCTTTGTGAGTTCCGCAAGAGTGTCGAGTTCCGCGAACTGGGCAGCATCATTCGCGTCCGCAATCGATCCCGGGCGCAGACCGTCGCCGAGCGAGAACGCCACATCGTAGCGAGCGAAAATCTCGCACAGCTCATCAAAGTGCGTGTAGAGGAAGTTTTCCTCATGGTGGGCCAGGCACCACCCGGCCATGATCGACCCACCACGAGAGACAATCCCCGTCACCCGCTCCGCGGTCAACGGCACATACCGGAGCAAGACTCCAGCATGGACAGTCATGTAGTCCACGCCCTGTTC
>JAJYDR010000052.1 GCA_021777285.1 Actinomycetes bacterium | reverse complement strand
AGAACGCCCCGAACTCGCCGTAGAGCGTGGACGCCTCGTCGTAGCGCATGGTGTAGACGCAGTCCTTCAGGTCATCGACGTGCACGGCGAAGAGCGTCACGCCCCACTCCCAGTCGTCAAGACCGGTCGAACCGGTCACCACCTGCAAGACGCGACCGCGGAAATTGCGACCGCTCTGGCCGTGCTGGCGCATCAGTGACTCTCGCTCCTCGTAGGGCAATGAGTACCAGTTGTGCTGGTCGCCGCGGCGCTTGGACATGGGGTAGAAGCAGAAGGCCGGCATGCCCTCAGGCGGCAAGACCGGGAAGAGCCGGTCGTTGAGCATCTTCTCGGGCATGCCCGACGCGTACTCGCTCACCTCGGTCACCGATACGTAGCTCTCGGCCACCTTGAATCCCGCGGCCTGGATCTTGGACTGGAAGCGCCGTAGGTCCCACAGGTCCTCGCCGAGCACCATGAAGCAGGTATCGGCTTTGGCACCGATAATCGCCGCCGTCACGACTTGGAGACCCTTGTCGACCGCCTCCTCGACGGCCTTGCGCACGGCTCCAGCGTCCACCGGACCGTCGGGGTGACAGAAGAGGTGGACCACGTTGAGACCCCGCGAGGGGGCGACGGGCGTCGTAGAAGTCATAGCGCCATGCTACGGCGATTCGTCACGCGCGACACCGGGCGGGAACGACGAAGCGGGGCCGAAACGGCCCCGCTTCGTCCAACCACGAGTGGTTTAGTAGTCTTCCATGCCTCCGCCGGGCATCGCCGGAGCCTTCTCTTCGGGCTTGTCGACGATAACGGACTCGGTGGTGAGGAACAGCGCCGCAATCGACGCCGCGTTCTGCAACGCCGAGCGTGTCACCTTGGCGGCGTCGATGACGCCGGCCTTGATGAGGTCCTCGTACTCGCCCGTCGCCGCATTGAGGCCCTCGGTCGGCTTCTTCAGGTTGCGCACCTTGTCGACGATGACACCACCCTCGAGTCCGGCGTTCACCGCAATCTGGTTCAGCGGTGCTTCGACGGCCTTGGCGACCATGCGCGCACCGGTCGCCTCATCACCCGACAGCTTGTCGGCAGCTTCGAGGATCCGGCTCTGGCTACGCAGCAGGGCGACGCCACCACCGGGCACCACACCCTCCTCGATCGCGGCCTTGGTCGTCGAGACCGCGTCCTCGATCCGGTGCTTCTTCTCCTTGAGCTCGACCTCGGTGGCGGCACCGACCTTAATCACCGCGACACCGCCGGACAACTTCGCCAAGCGCTCCTGGAGCTTCTCGCGGTCGTAGTCCGAGTCAGTGTTCTCGATCTCGGCCTTGATCTGGTTGATGCGGCCCTTGATGTCGTCGTCCGAACCCGCACCCTCGACGATCGTCGTCTCGTCCTTGGTCACCACGACCTTGCGGGCGGTGCCGAGGAGCTCGAGCGAGGCGTTCTCCAGCTTGAGGCCGACCTCTTCGGCGATGACCGTCGCACCGGTAAGAATCGCAATGTCCTGGAGCATCGCCTTACGGCGCTCGCCGAACCCGGGTGCCTTCACAGCCACCGACTTAAAGGTGCCACGGATCTTGTTCACGACGAGGGTCGCGAGGGCTTCGCCCTCGACGTCCTCGGCGATGATCAACAGCGGGCGTCCGGACTGCATGACCTTCTCGAGGACTGGCAGCACGTCACGCACCGCCGTGATCTTGCCCGAGACGAGCAGCAGGTAGGCGTTCTCGAGGACCGCCTCCATACGCTCAGTGTCCGTCGAGAAGTACGGGGAGATGTAACCCTTGTCGAAGCGCATGCCCTCGACCAGGTCCATGTCCATCCCAAAGGACTGGCTCTCTTCGACGGTGATGACGCCGTCCTTGCCGACCCGATCAATCGCGTCGGCGATCATCTGACCGATCTCCGCGTCCGCGGCCGAGATCGAGGCGACCTGGGCGATCTGCTCTTTGGTGTCAGCGGGCTTGGCGAGGTCGTGCAGTGAGGCCACGGCGGCCTCCACGGCGGCCTCGATCCCCTTCTTGAGCGACATCGGGTTCGCACCGGCGGCAACGTTCTTCAACCCTTCGCGGACCATGGCCCACGCGAGCACGGTCGCCGTGGTCGTCCCGTCACCGGCGACGTCGTCGGTCTTCTTCGCCACTTCCTTGACCAACTCGGCGCCAATGCGCTCGAAGGGGTCCTCGAGTTCGATTTCCTTGGCGATCGAGACGCCGTCGTTGGTGATCGTGGGGGCTCCCCACTTCTTGTCCAGCACGACGTTGCGGCCCTTTGGCCCGAGGGTCACCCGGACAGCGTCGGCCAACTTGTTCATGCCACGCTCGAGAGCGCGTCGAGCCTCTTCATCGAAAGCGATCAATTTCGCCACGGTGATTCCTCCTAGTGCGAGAGTGCATCCTTTTTGGTGCAAAGCGATATTAGCACTCTCAGCATAGGAGTGCTAACAGCTCAACCGCCCGCGACCGCTGGCACGAGCGAGACCGTCTGACCGGCCTCGAGCACCGTGTCGAGCCCTTGAAGGAATCGGACGTCCTCATCGGCGACGAAGACGTTGACGAATCGACGCAGCGCCCCGCGGTCGTCGAGGACTCGAAAGGCGATCCCGGGGTACGCCTCGTCAACGGCGACGATCGCGTCCCGGACCGTCGTGGCCTCGACGGGCACCTCGCCCGCACCGCCGACGAGGGATCGCAACTGACTCGGGAGGCGAACGATGACGCTCACGATGCCGCCACCAACTGGTGGAAGCGCAACGCCGCCTCGGCGTCGGCGAGTGACGGACTGATCGTCGAGCTCACGGTCGCGCTGTCTACGACCGCATCGAGGGTCTTGAGCCCGTGGCCCGAGATGATGGCCACGATCGACTTGTCGCGGTCGATCGAACCCCGCTCCACGAGCTGGCGCAGCGACGCGATAGTGACGCCCCCGGCGGTCTCAGCGAAGATTCCCTCGGTGCGGGCCAACAGCCCGATGCACTCGAGGATCTCCTCGTCGGGCACGGATCCGCAGTCTCCCCCGCGCGCCCGGAGCTCATCGAGCACGTAGGGCCCGTCGGCGGGATTCCCGATGGCGAGCGAGCGCGCGATCGTGTTGGGACGCTGTGGCGTGACAACGTCGACGCCGTCGGCGAAGGCAGTGGCGATCGGCGAACACCCCGAGGCCTGGGCCCCGAAGAGCGTCGGCGCTGCGCCGTCCACGAGACCCAGCTCGATGAATTCGCGGAACCCCTTCGCCACCTTGGTCAACTGGCTCCCCGAAGCCACGGGCACCACGACCTGGTCGGGCGTACGCCAACCCAACTGCTCGGCGATCTCAAAGGCGAGGGTCTTGGAGCCCTCCGCGTAGTACGGACGAAGATTGATGTTGGCAAAGGCCCAGTCGTCGTGCTCGGCCACCAGTTCGATGCAGAGTCGGTTCACGTCGTCGTAGTTCCCCTCGACGCCGAGCACCGTACCGCCGAAAATCGCCGCCATGGCGATCTTGGACTTCTCGAGGTCGCTGGGGATGATGGTCACGCTCGGCCAGCCGATTGCGGCCGCGTGGGCGGCCACGGACGTGGCGAGATTGCCCGTCGACGCACACGCGGCGGTCGTGAAGCCGAGCCGCCGAGCGCTCGACAGGGCGACCGAGACCACCCGGTCCTTGAAGGACCCGGTCGGGTTGCGCGTATCGTCCTTCAGCCAGAGCTCGCGAACTCCCAGCACCTTGGCGAGGCGCGTGGCTCGACGTAGCGGCGTCCAGCCCGCGCCCAGATCGACGGGTTCAACCCCGGGGTCGGGCAGCAGGGCGCCGTATCGCCAGATCGAGTTGGGACCCGCTTCGATCGACGCTCGGGTCACGACGCCCCGTGCCGCTTCGAGGTCATATTCGACCTCGAGTGGACCGAAACAGAAGTCGCACGAATAGCGGGCGTCCGCCGGGTAGGTTGTGCCGCACTCTCGACACTTGAGGCCAGTTGAGAAACTCATAACTCCCTTTTCATCGTTCGGGCTTTGGCACCTGGTTCGAACAAAAGAAAAGTCCGAACTGGTTGTCGCGACTTCAAAGGGCCCGTCCCTCAGTCGCTCTTGATGACGTATCCATTGTGACGGGGCGCGGGCGCGCTGTCAAGTGCGGCTCGTAACGCCTCGGCCCTAATCTCAGTATCAATGCTTGACGTGCCGTTAACCCTGCAGCGGGAGGATTTCGATGCGGTCCGGGTCCGCGGGTTGATGGCTGCGACCTCCATCGCCGTGATCATTCCCGCTCGGAACGAGGCGACGACTATCGGCGCCGTCCTCGAGTCCGTCCTCGCCTATCGCAACGTCATCGACGACCTGGTCGTGGTGAACGACCGCTCGAGCGACGACACCGCGACGGTGGCGCTCCATCACGGGGCGCGCGTGGTGACGGTCGAGGGTCCTGGGGGCAAGGGGCTCGCCATGGCCGCCGGCCTCGCCGCGACCGCCACCGAGACGGTGGTCTTCCTCGACGCCGACGTGCTGAACACCGCCCCGGACTTCGTGCCTCGCCTGATCCAGCCCATTCTCGAACGACCCGAGGTCAACCTCGTCAAGGGGTACTACGAACGCCCCCTCCACAACATGCCCACGGGTGGCGGTCGCGTTAACGAGTTGACCGCGCGTCCGATCCTCTCGCTGCTCTTTCCGGGCCTCGGAGAGATTCGTCAACCACTGGCCGGCGAGACAGCGGCTCGCCGGGAGGTCTTCGACGCCGTCACCCTCGAGCAGCAGTACGACGTCGAGATTGCGCTACTCATCGACGTCGCGAGGAAGTTCGGCGTCAGCAGCCTCGCGCAGGTCGACCTCGGTGTTCGGCGACACCGCAATCGGCCACTCGAGGAGCTGCGCCCAATGGCGATGGACATCCTTCGCGCCGCGCTCACTCGCTACGGCGTTGATCCGCCAGAACCCGATTAGCCCGCGACGGCGGCGTTGAGTCCCAGAAGGACGATGACGTCATCGCTGGCGGCGCCGGCGACGGGGCTGCCGCCATTGAGCGGTCGGACCGACGACGAGGGGAACTTGAGTTCCGCCGCGATCATGCGCGCCGACGACTCAAAGCCCGGGTTGAAGTAGATGATCGTCGAGTTCACATGGGGACCGTTGGCCTGGGGCAACGTGTCCCACCCATAGGTGAGCAACTGTTGGGTGAAATTACGAGCGAGCCCGGTCACCGTGGTGCCGTTGGCGACCTGGACGCGGACTCTGGACTTCACGACCACGGTCGTCGTCGTGGGCCTGTGGGACTGGCTCGACGCTGGGACCGTAGTGGTTGTCGGACCTGCCCCGAGACGCCCGGGCTTCGTTGACCGAAGCATCAAGAATGCCCCCGCCACGAACGCGACGAGAATCACGAGCACCACACCAATCGACGGCTGGTAATGGGAGCCGGGCGCTGTCGGCTCAGGTGGTGTCGTGCTCACGCCGACAGCCTAGAGCCAACCATCAGCACTCACTAGTCTTGTGTCCACCTTGCCGGTGTGGCGCAGTGGTAGCGCAGGCGATTTGTAATCGTCAGGTCGTGGGTTCGAATCCCTCCACCGGCTCCACAACCGCATTCTCTCTCGGCTCATCCGTGGACAACGGATAGCGGCTGATTCGCGTCTCGGTAACGACCGATGTGTGACACGGTAACCGCCGATCCTTGACAGTCCCCACCCCAGCAACGTCGACCGGCGAGTCGTCGGCAATAGCTCGGACGAACGGCCTCTCGACATCGGCGTACCGTCGGCGTGATCGATCAACGGACGACGACCGAAACTCGGTTCGATGTACCCGCGGAGAGACCCTCGTCCACCACGACAACGCGCACGCCGCCGTGATGTGCGTTCGCCAGCGCCCGCCGGAGGCTCGACGCGACCGCCGCGACGCGAGCGCGCCCCTCGGACAACTCCGCCTGCGCGGTCACCGCGGTGGACGGGTAACCGTAAAGGGTGACGAAATTACGTCGTTGGCGAATGATGAGCGATGCCAGTCGGTTCACCTGCGCGACGAGCGAACCGGTAACCGCGTTACGGGCTGACGTAAAGGGACCGATGGGACTGACCAGTCGGGCCGGGGCGTGACCCTTCCACTGCGCGTACAGCCTGAGCGACGTACCCAGGGTCATCGTCACACCACCAGCGAACGAGGACCCCTTGCCATTGGCGCGCGTATTCCATCCCGTAAAGACGTACCCGGGACGTGCGAGTGCGGGTGGTGTTGGAAGCGTCTCGACTGCGCCACCGTATGCCGATATGGCGGTCACTGAACCGCGCGCGCCATTCATCACGAACGTGATGGTGGCTGCTGGGAGTTGGCGCCATTGCGCGTACAGAGTCATCGGTCCGGACAAGGTGAAGGACGAGCTGGGATCGATTGCGATACCGGAGCCATCGGCGACGGTGTTCCACCCAGTGAACACGTATCCCGGGCGACTGATGGATGCCGGCGACGGTAATGAGGGAGTCGAACCACTTAGGGCGGTCACCGAACCAACGGAACCAACCCCTCCGTTGGTGCTGAACGTTACGGTGAACGTTGGAATCGCCGTCCACTGGGCGAACAACGTTGTCGAGGACATCGGCTGATACGAGCTACCGGCGGTTCCGACGAGCACGCCACCCTGTGGCGCCGTGAACCACCCATCAAAGGCGAATCCCGCCTGAGTGGGCGTGGGAAGCCGGAGTGGCGCTGCACCTGTCGTGTACGACGCACTCGGAATCGACACCGTGTCGCCGTTACCTACGAAACTCACGTACGACGTTGCGGCGCTCCACTGCGCGTACAGCGTGGTCGGCGAAGTTGGCGTGAATAACGCTCCGCTCGCCCCTACGAAGGATCCCCCTTGCGCGGCGGTGTACCACCCGTTGAAGTTGTACCCCGGCTCACTCGCACTTGGCAACGTGATTGGACTCCCGCCCGTCGTAAAGGTCGAACTCGTAGCAGTCGCCGTTCCACCCCCTGCGGCGTAGTTGATTGAATAGGTGGCGGGAGTCCACTGCGCGTACAGCGACGTCGACCCAAGCGTGAAGTCGTATGTCGATCCATCGGCATACGTGGTTCCGGCACCACTAGTTGACGTCGCCCATCCAGCGAACACGTATCCCGGCTTCGAGAAATTTGGATTCAAATCAGAAAATAACGTCAGAGGCGTATCTGTACTCGCGTACTGGAGAGCGCTCACGGAGTCACTGCCAGTTGCATTCTCGTAGAATGTAACCTGGTTCGGAATCCATTGTGCCCACAGAACTATATTTCCTAGCGTAAAGTCGTATTCTTCTCCATCTGTGAATTTTGAACCTGTTCCATCTTGATTACTTGTCCAGTAATTAAATGTAAATCCTGGATTAGAAAACGCTTGAGGTAGGTCGGCAAATAAAGTCAGCGGGGCGGGAATCAAGGACTCTTGTGTGGCAGTCAAACTGTCGTTCGGATTCGCATTCTCGGCAAACGTAACAACCGAATACGATGCGGCAGAAGCAATTGTCGGAAGTGAGACGTTCACGATTAGGACCATCGCGGCAATGACTCCAGTGACTGAGTACCACCATCTGAGGTACGAATTTGAGATTCCACAATTAGCCATCATTATCCCTCTCCAAATTGATGCTTAATACGCACAGCTACTATCCATTTTGATGATTAGAGAGTCAACAGAATTTTGACAATTGTGTCTTCTCGTAACAAACTGGAAGCTCAGGTCTTGCGAATCAAACTATATTGACGGCGAATCTAGATGCCAGACGTGAGATCGTGAAAGTGAATCGAATTAACTTTACGAATTCACAAATGAAGAAACTTCGGTCAGTAATTTCAGTTTGCGAGGCGCCGTTGCCGGGCGACCTCGAAGGCAGCCACGGATAACGCGACGCCAGCGTTGAGCGAACTGACGTGTCCCAACTGGGGGATGGATGCCACCGCTGCACAACGTTTACGTGTCAAAGCGGCTAGTCCGCGCTCCTCGCTCCCAACGACGAGGGCGACAGGAACGGAACCCAAGTCGAGGTCATAGAGAGACGATGTCGATTCGCCAGCGAGTCCGACGGTCAGGATTCCTGCTTTGTTCATCGTGTCGAGTGCACTTGGCACGCCACCGACATCACAGAACGTCAGATATTCGATTGCTCCCGCAGCGGTCTTAGTCACCGTTGGAGCGATTCGGGCCGATCGGTGTCGTGGCAGGATTACGCCCGTCACCCCGGCACCGTCTGCGCTTCGCAACATGGCCCCGAGGTTACGGGGATCGGTGACACCATCACAGACCAAAAGAAAGGGGTGCGGGGCGTTGATCAGGTCGTCGAGGATCACCGTTTCTAGTCGCGAGGCGAACGCCACCACACCTTGGTGGCCTTCGGTACGCGCTTCACGATCAAGTCTCGCCATCGACACCAGATGCACCGGGACGCGCCGACGTTGCGCCTCGCGTTCGATCTCGTCGAGGATCTCGGACGGGTCCTGTGCGTCAGCGACCAATATCCGATTCACCGTTCGTCGTCCGGCCCGCAACAGTTCGAGCACCGCGCGTCGCCCTTCGACCTGTTCACCACCGAGGCCTTCTTTGTCCTTAGCCATCGGACGACGGTTTTGGTTGGTGGGGCCGGTCGGCGAACCGCTTCGCCCGCGGCGAGGCGGCGGCCCCGATGTCCGGCGTGGTGGGCGGGGGCTCACGACGCCCCCAGAATTGCCACAGCGGTGGCGGCAATTCCTTCGGTACGGCCGATTGCACCGAGCCCCTCGGTCGTGGTCGCCTTCACCGACACCGGTGCCCCGACGACGGCGCTGAGTCGTTCTGCCATGGCCGCCATGAACGGTGCGAGCCTCGGTTGTTGCGCCACGATGGTCACATCAGCAGAGACCGCGCGAAAGCCTGCGTCACGAATTAGTTCGACTACGGCCGTCAGCAGCGTCGCCGAGGAGATCCCCGCTGTGGACGGATCGGTGTCGGGAAAGTGGCGGCCGATGTCCCCGAGACCGGCGGCACCCAATAGGGCGTCGGCAATCGCATGGGTGGCCGCGTCGGCGTCGGAATGTCCCGCGAGCCCCGGACCAGGGACCTCGACGAGTCCGAGCCAGAGAGGTCTCGCGGCGTCGTCACTGAATCGGTGTACGTCGACGCCCTGTCCGATGCGTAGCGACGACCAGGGGCCGCGCATCCGCGCCAGGTCCTCCGGTTCAGTGATCTTCACGTTGTCGGGTTCGCCAGGTACGACGACGACGCGACCGCCGGCCGCCTCGACGAGGGCGGCGTCGTCAGTCGCTTCGCCTGCCGTGGCGTGTGCGCGAACGAGTGCGTCACGTCGAAAGGCCTGCGGGGTCTGCACGGTCACCAGTTCATCACGTTCGACGGTCGCGACCGCGATGGTGTCCACACCATGTCGGTCCACCCGCTTGACTGTGTCGGTCACGGCGAGCCCCGGGACGGCAGCGTCGGCGCCGGCGTGGATCGCCTGAACAACTGCAGCGAAGAGCGCCGGGCTCGCTAGCGGCCTCGCGGCGTCATGGATGACAATGACCGACGCGTCGACGCAGTGGCCGAGCCCCGCACGAACCGAAGACGCGCGCGTGGAGCCACCGCGGACCACGACATCGGCCCCCTCGCCGCTACCGGTGTAGTCCTCAGGTACGACGAGCACGACGTGGGACGCAACGCTTCGCGCGGCCGCGACGCTGCGCGCGGCGACGGAGCGACCGTTGAGTTCCTCGAACTGCTTCAGTCCCCCGAACCTCGTCCCTCGACCGCCGGCGACGACGACGGCGGCCACGTTCATGGTTACGGCAGGACCGAGGCGAGCTTCTCTTCGGCCGCTTCGGTGTCGACGTTCAGTGCGAACGTGAGCTCCGAGACCAGGATCTGGCGCGCCCGGGTCAGCATGCGCTTTTCGCCGGCGGAGAGGCCCTTGTCCTTGTCACGGATCGAGAGGTTTCGTACGACCTCGGCGACCTGGTAGATATCACCCGAGCGCAACTTCTCCGAGTGGTTCTTGAAGCGGCGTGACCAGTTGGTGGGCATGCGCGCTTCCTTCTTGCGAAGCACCGCGAACACCTCTTCGACCTCTTCGTCGTTGATCACGTCGCGCAGGCCAACCGACTCGGCGTTGGCGACCGGCACCATCAGCACGAGGTCGGTGTAGGCGACTTTGAGCTTCAGGTAGTCCTGCTTGACGTCAAAGGCCGTCATCTTCTCGATCTTCTCGACCGTGCAGGCACCGTGATGAGGGTAAACGAGACGGTCGCCCTTCTTATATTTCCGGACAGTCATTGCGCAGTAGCTCCTAGCCGACCGACGCCGTGGGGCGTTCGTGGGGACTATCCATTCTACCAAACTTCACTCAAACCGTGACGGGTTGCACGGCCTCGATCACGTCGATCAGTCGGCGACAGACGATGAGGTCCAGTCCGGTCGCTGACTCCGGGGCCGACCCGGCCGGGACGATCACTCGCTCGACCCCGCGGCGGCGGACCTCGGTGAGCCGACGATTGAGCCCGCTGACCGGGCGCAGCTCACCGGCGAGGCCGACCTCGCCCACGACCGCCAGATTCGCCGGCACCACGAATCCGACCGCCGCCGACGCGATGGCGAGCGCCAGGGCGGCGTCGACGCCCGGCTCCACCGCGGGTAGGCCCCCGGCCGTGGTCGCAAAGACGTCCGATCCACCAAGTTCGACCCCACACCGGGCCTCGAGCACGGCCAGTAGCAGCGCGAGGCGCTGGGAAGAGACCTGGTGGGCGACCCGGCGGGGCGACCCGGTGCTCGACGCGACGAGGGCTTGGATCTCGACCGACAGCGACCGACTGCCGTCGTTGGTGACGCTCCAGACGACACCGGGCACGTCGAGTCCCGGACCCGGCGGGTTGAGTGAGCCGTCGGGCAGCTCGCGCAAGCCGTCGGCGACCATCTCGAAGAGGCCGACCTCGCCCGTCGGACCGAAGCGGTGCTTCAGCGCCCGAACGACGCGCAGTGAGCCGTGCCGATCGCCCTCGATGCGCAGCACCGTGTCCACGACGTGCTCCAACGCCCGAGGTCCGGCCAACTCGCCGTCCTTCGTGACGTGTCCGATGAGCACGAGTGCGGTGTTGGTGGCCTTGGCCACGGCGCAGAGTCGCTCAGCGGCGGCGCGCACCTGGTTCACCGATCCGAACGTGCCACCGATCCCCTCGTCTCGCAACGCCGACACCGAGTCCACGACGACGAGCGTGGGCCGGTAGCGTTCGATCACCTGTTCGGCCGTGGCGACGTCGTTGGTCGCCACCACCGCGAGGTCCGCCGGCACTGGTCCGAGTCGCCGCGCCCGCCGCGCCACCTGGGCCGCTGATTCCTCGGCCGCAACGAGCACGACGACCGAGCCCGCCATCGCGAGGGATCGCATGGCCTGCAGGGCGAGCGTGGACTTGCCGACCCCGGGCTCGCCGAACAGCAAGGTCGTCGAACCGGCGACCAGCCCCCCGCCGAGTACCCGGTCGAGTTCGCCCACACCGGTCGGCATGGTCTGGCCGTCATCGATCTGGGCCGACAGGATCGGCGTGGGCGCCGGCACCGTATTGCGGCCGTCTGCGGCGCTGCGTTCAGCCACGGCGTTCCACGCGCCACACGACGCGCAGCGTCCGACCCAGCGGGCGCTGAGCGCCCCGCAACTCGCACACACGAACTCAGATCGGGTCTTCACCCGACGAACGTTAGACGGCGGCTGTCACGCCTCAGGCTCGGGCGCGACGTCCTCGAAGTCGACCGACGGCGGCAGGCCCTCGACCCCCTCGAAGGTGAGCATCGGGCCATCGGGACCCTCGGTCGTGTCCACGACAATGGTCTGACCCGCGTGGAACTCCTTGAAGAGGATCTTCTCGCTGAGCACGTCCTCGACGTACTGCTGGACCGCGCGACGCAACGGACGCGCGCCGAGCTCGGGGTCGTAGCCCTTGTCGGCGAGGTAACTCTGCGCCGCCGCGGACAACTCGAGGCCCAGTCCCTGCACCGACAACTGGTCGCGCAGACGCGTGATGAACAGCTGAGCGATGGCGATGACCTCGAGCTTGGTCAACTCGTGGAAGACGATGGTCTCGTCGATACGGTTGAGGAACTCGGGACGGAAGTGCGCCTTGAGGGCCTGGTTGACCTTCTCCTTCATGCGCTCGTGCGTCGCGAGGTCCGACACCTTGCCAAAGCCGATCGCGGCCTTGCGCAGGTCGGCGGTCCCCAAGTTCGAGGTCATGATCAAGATGGTGTTCTTGAAGTCGACCGCGCGACCCTGGGAGTCCGTCAATCGGCCGTCTTCGAGAATCTGCAACAGGGTGTTGAAGACGTCGGGGTGGGCCTTTTCGACCTCATCGAAGAGCACAACGGAGAACGGCTTGCGCCGCACTGCCTCGGTCAACTGACCGCCTTCGTCGTAGCCGACGTAGCCGGGGGGCGAGCCGACGAGTCGACTCACCGAGTGCTTCTCCATGTACTCGGACATGTCGAGTTGGATCAACGCGTCCTCGTCGTCGAAGAGGAACTCGGCCAGCGTCTTGGCGAGTTCGGTCTTGCCCACGCCAGTCGGGCCGAGGAAGATGAACGAGCCACCGGGTCGCTTCGGATCCTTCAGACCCGCGCGCGTACGGCGGATGGCGCGGCTCAGTGCCGTGATCGCCTCATCCTGGCCGATGATGCGCTTGTGGAGCTCATCCTCCATGCGCAGTAACTTGGACGTCTCCTCCTCGGTGAGCCGGTAGACCGGGATACCGGTCCAGTTGGCGAGCACCTCGGCGATGGTGTCCTCGTCGACCAGGTCGAAGGTCGCGCCACCGGACGAGGCGACGCTCGCGTCGAACTCGTCCTTCTTCGCGATGAGGTCGCGCTCCTGCTCCTCGAGGGCCTTGGCCTGCTCCAGGGCGCCGCGCTCCATGGCGGTCTCCTTATCGGCGCGAACGCGCGCGATGTCCTCGTCGTACCGCTTGGCGGCGGGCGGGGCGTCCATCCGGCGGATACGCAAGCGGCTGCCGGCCTCGTCAATAAGGTCGATCGCCTTGTCGGGCAAGAAGCGATCCGCGATGTAGCGGTCGGCGAGGTTCGCCGCCGCGATGAGCGCCTGGTCGGTGATCTTAACCGCGTGGAACTCCTCGTAGACCTCGCGCAGACCCTTCAGAATCTCGATCGTCATCGACACCGAGGGCTGTTCGACCTTGACCGGCTGGAACCGGCGCTCGAGGGCGGCGTCCTTCTCGATGTGCTTGCGGTACTCGTCGATCGTCGTTGCCCCAACCGTCTGGAGCTCGCCACGCGCGAGCATCGGCTTGAGGATCGACGCCGCGTCGATCGCACCCTCTGCGGCACCGGCGCCCACCAAGGTGTGGATCTCGTCGATGAAGAGGATGATGTCACCGCGCGTACGAATCTCTTTGAGCACCTTCTTCAAACGCTCCTCGAAGTCGCCGCGGTAACGACTGCCCGCCACGAGCGCGCCGAGGTCCAAGGTGTAGAGCTGCTTGTCCGCGAGGGTCACCGGGACCTGGTTGGCGACAATCTTCTGGGCGAGACCCTCGACGATCGCGGTCTTGCCGACGCCGGGCTCACCGATCAACACGGGGTTGTTCTTGGTGCGCCGCGACAGGACCTGCATGACGCGCTCGACTTCCTTCTCGCGTCCAACCAGTGGGTCGAGCTTGCCCTCGCGGGCGAACTGCGTGAGGTTGCGTCCGAACTGGTCGAGCACGGCTGAGCCACCCGTGGCCTCGACGTCGCCCTTCTGTCCGCTCGAGGAGACGGTCGCACCGGCTTCCTTGCCGGACTGACCCGACATCATCTGGATCACCTGGGTGCGAACCCGGGCCATGTCGGCCCCGAGATCGTTGAGGACCTGGGCGGCCACACCGTCGCCCTCGCGCACGAGGCCGAGCAGCATGTGCTCGGTCCCGATGTAGGAGTGACCCAACTGGAGCGCCTCGCGAAGCGAGAGCTCGAGGACCTTCTTCGCCCGAGGCGTGAAGGGTGGTGACCCGGGTGAGGGGTTCGAGTTCGTCCCGATGGCCTCTTCGACCTTCTCGCGCACCACGTCGAACGTGATCCCGAGGGCGTCCAGTGCCTTGGCGGCGACCCCTTCACCCTCGCGAATCAGGCCCAGGAGGAT
>JAJYDR010000180.1 GCA_021777285.1 Actinomycetes bacterium | reverse complement strand
GGTCTCACGATGGACCGCGACCACAACGCGGCCATCAACCTGGCCAGGTGGACCAGTCAACCCACCTCCGCGGGGACACGCTCCGTGGCTGGACGTGGAGGGGAGGTAAGACCACGACGGACTCGTTGCGTCACGGCTCACCCCGATGAAGCGTCAACCGAAACGCTGACTCTCGTCACCGCGTAGGAGAAACCACGGCGTAGAAGACGGCTGGTGGAGCGGCTATTTGCCTTACTCCTCCACCAACCAACTTTGCCGTGGGGGGACCAAGTTGGGTAGCGTCGGTAACAACTCAGCCAGGCCGGATTGTCGCATCCAGTAACGCAGGTACATAACGTTTCCGCCCCAAACGAGCAGCGCGTCGGCCTCTTCGAGGGTCGGGACCCAGTTCTCGCGCTTGACACTCGGCAGTGCGGTGAGCTCAAGCAGGGCCAACGATTTCCAACCCAGGTCGCAGAGTGGACTCGACGTTGTCCCTCTGATCGCTTCGATCACCCTGCCGCCGCCGGGGAAAGGATGCATCCCGGTGGGAACGAAGAGAGCGCTCGATTCGGCTATCGGTTTGCCCAATAGGCCAACGAGCGCTTCCTGAATGCTCGGGTTCGAGATACCACTGGATGTGAGCAAGAATTTTACGGCACCCTCGAAGAATCCGAGGAGAGGGTGGCCGGTCGCACGAGCGAGTTCCTACGCTGCCATTGGAGTCGCGATCATCCAACGAATGCCGAAACGATCGAGACACGTCGACCAGTACGAACCCCAGGGCTGATCGGCTGGCGCGTTCTCTTCGATCCCCGCGGCGAGTCCGGCATAGAGGCGGTCAACCTCTTCTTTCGCGTCGACTTCGATCATGATCGTGGTGTTGTTGCCGACCCGGCACTCCATGCCCATCGAGCGAAGCATGTCCGTGGCCATGAGAACGTGCCCGGCGGTGATCTCGAGTTCCATATGCATGATGCAGTTCGCATCCTCAGGTGAGAGTTCAGGGCTTCCGGGAATCGGCATGTCGGCGAAGCGAACGAACGGGCCGACGAACTTCGTGCCGAAGAGATCGCGGTAATGCGTAAAGGCTTCCTCGGCGTTGCCTTGGAAGTTCAAGTACGTGCACACGCGGGCCATGTCGACCTCCCATCAACTGTCAATTCGATTGAGACTACCGGCCGAGTACGCATTCACGAAACCCTCGTCTAACGGCCTCTCATTCGCCCGTCGATCCTTGATAGGGAAACCCACCGCCACCGCCACGTCCATGTCACCTCATGAACGGCGGTGCCAACATCGCCAATTGATGACGTTGGTCAGGAGCTACACGAGACGCCAACTCACCAGGCGAGCAGTTTCGGACGTGTCAACGGGCGGCCCTTGGCCACACCACGCAAACCGGTACCTCACATTCAACGTCATAACGGCTGGACAACTGAACGACCGTCGTGATTGGCGCCACAGCGAGGATGACTGGGAAAACTCACGAGTCCTGCAGAAGGCTCGATAGTCAGCGACCGGTAACGCCATCCAGAGCTTGACGGATGATGTCAGCGTGACCGTTGTGACGGGCCCATTCCTCAATGAGGTGGACGTAGATTGAAGCGAGCGACACCGCATGCCCACGTACGTCGACGCAGTGATCAAGCGGCAGATTCTTCACTGCCGTGTCGCACCGCGCCCATTCAGCGGCAAGGTCGGCGATCGCCTGGGGAGCGCTTGCTGAGTCGAGATCGTCAAAGTCTTCGTCGGTAATCGTAAATAGGGCAGCGATGTCCTCGCCGGCGGCGCGGATTCGCAACCAAGTTCGTTCGACCTTTGTCATATGCCGGACCAGGCCCAACAGCGAGAGCGTCGACGGTGGTACAGGGGGCAGCACTAACTGTTCGGCATTCAATCCGACACAAATTCGAAGCAACGTAAGACGTTGGTGGTCGAGATACCCCTGGAGAATGGGGCGAATGTCACCAGTGTCAGGGGCGGGTTTGTCGTCGGGCGGCTCAGGAGCGATCCACGTCATCCCATTGACGCTAACTGAACCGAGCCAGATATTCGGGAGTCTCCGGAGCACCTGCACCGAATCACCCAGACGCTTCGTGGCGTCATTCAATGTCGAGGAGTCGATCTCGCTCCACCACGGCGCCATCTCATCGCGTTGCTCCGCCCAGAGGTAGAGCAGACCGAAGCGCGAGCCACCGATGTGGCTGCGCGGCATTTTCGCCTGGTCGGGTGTCGGGTCGAGCGCGTAGATGTAGGCCTGGGTTACGGTGCTCTTCGGCGAAGTTGACGTGCGCTCTTGGACGATCGTGGTCACTGATTCAGGTTCGGCCCTGGGTGTCACATTTACCGCGCCCCACCATGTCCCGAGTTTGTCGAAGCGCAAGAGAGGAATCAATATGAAATGGGTTACACGGGAACGCCCGAAGACCGACCGAATCGCCTGCCCGTGGCTGATCAAGAAATTTGTCGACCCCGAAGCCGAGATTCTCTACGTGCCCCGAGAACAAGTCGTCGAAACCGCTGAGCGAGAGTGTGCCGTCAGCTTTGATGCGCCAGGCGCCACGTACACGCACCGGGGCAACAAGTGCTCCTTTGAGGTCCTCATCGACGAGTACCACCTCGACAGTGACGCTGCGTTAGTCCGCCTCGCGAAAATTGTGCACGCGGCGGATATCGCCAGTGATATCGACAGCGACCCGGCCGGGCGCGGTCTGGAAGCGATTGGCGTGGGCGGGCTTGACACCGAGTTGGATGACCACGTCCTCCTCGAGCGCGGCTCGTTCGTCTACGACGCGCTCTACGCGTGGTGCGCGCGTCAGGTTTCTTCCTGACGGTGGGGCATTCGAAAACCGA
>JAJYDR010000051.1 GCA_021777285.1 Actinomycetes bacterium | reverse complement strand
ATCGCGAACTCGGTCGACTACGCGACGGGCAACCCGAACCTGGCGGTGTCCAACGTGCCGCCGACCTCGACGGGCGGCATGCCGGTACTCACCAAGCCCGACATCTACTTCGGCATCAACGACCCCGGCTGGGTCGTCGCCAACACCAAGCAGCCCGAAGTCGACTATCAGGTCCTCCAGGGCAAGAACGCCGGTCAGCCCGTCGAGTCCCACTACGCGAGCACCGGTGGGGTGGCGGTTGGTGGCTTTCTCAGCCGCGCGGCATTCGCGCTGCGGCTGAACGACTTCAACCTGCTGATCTCGAATCAGATCACGCCCAAGAGTCGCGTGCTCTTCGTGCGCGACGTGCTCGCCATGGCTCAGAAGGCGGCGCCCTTCCTTTCCTTTGACTCACACCCCTACGCGGTGATCGCCGACGGCTCCGTGCAGTACGTGCTCGACGGCTACACGACGACCGACCAGTACCCCTACAGCCAGAACGCCTCGAGCCTCAACGTGAACGTGGGTGGACTGCCCGCGAGTTTCAACTACGTGCGCAACTCGGTCAAGGTCGTCATCAACGCCTACACGGGCAAGATGACGTTCTACGCGGCTGACCCCACCGACCCAATCCTCCAGGCCTATCGGGCCGCCTTCCCGACGATGTTCCAGCCGATGTCCTCGATGCCGCCCGAGATTAGGAGCCACCTGCGCTACCCCTCGGACATCTTCTCGGTGCAGGCAGCAGTGCTCGGTAGCTACCACATCACCAACGCCAACGCCTTCTACACCGCCTCGGACGGCTGGACCGTGTCGCCGACGACGGGCGAGGGGACACCGAGTCAATCACTCGCCCAGACCCAGGTGACCAACGCCGCGGGCAACATCGTCGCGTCCTCGCTCTCGCCGATGAGCCCGATCTACCAAGTCGGCTCGCTGCCGGGAACCGGTCATCAACAATTGCTCGAGTCCGTCGCCTTCGTGCCGGCCGGTAACTCCTCGACCGTGCTCGGGCTGAGTGCCTTCATGATGGCCACGAGCAATCCGTCGAACTACGGTCGTCTCTACGTCTATGAAACACCGCGTGGCTCGCTCGTGACCGGTCCGGTTCAGGCCGACTCCGAGATCCAGCAGAACTCGACGGTCAGTTCAACCATCACCCTGCTTGACCAGCACGGCTCCCAGGTCCTGCTTGGCAACAACCTGATGGTCCCCCTCGACCAGAGCGTGCTCTACATCCGGCCCCTCTACGTCTCGAGCACGTCCAACTCGATGCCCCAGTTGAAGTACGTCATCGCGGTCTTCAATCAGCAAGTCAGTATCAAGCCGACGTTGAATGAGGCACTCGCCGCCGTGCTCGGTCACGTAGTCGCGGGCGCAGCGCCGACCACGACGCCCTCGACCGGCGGTTCCGGGACGAGCACGAGTAAATCCGGCCAGAGCGCCGAGTACTACCTCCAGCGCGCGTCCGCGTATTGGGCCGACGCCCAGGCCGAGCTGACGGCGGGCCACCTCGGGCAGTACCAGAGCGACGTAAGCGCGATGAACGATCAGATCCAGTTGGCCCAGAAGGCGCTCTCGGCAACCAAGCCCGTCGGCTGAGCGACCCGCGGGTCAGCGGGTGAGGTTGTGAGACAGCAACACCCCGCGTCGACGCGATAGCGGGTAACCCGACGTTTCAGTTTGGGCCCGCCGTCGGCGTTGCTGCGTCGGCGTGTCGGTTGAAACACCAGGTCAATCGGGATAAATGCGGCGGTCACCGATGCGGCCGACACGTGCGGTGTGATATGTGAAATATTAATTGGCGACGTTGTCGGAGAAGGTTGCTGTGGTATGTTACTCGCGACGTCGGGTTTGGTTGACCGAAGTGCTTCATCAAACGGAGTCTGTCAATTAGGGGGGGAAGTGTGATTAAAACAAATTTCAAGGCGCGGGTTCTGACCTCAGGTCTGCTCGTGGCCACCATGCTCACGGTCGTGGCGGGCACCAGTGGCCCAGCGTCGGCGACGGCGAAGAAGTCGCCGTATCTGGTCGGCGTGCCCATGCCGATGACCGGAGCGGAGGCCCAAGCAGGTACCCAGATCTTCAACGCCGAGCTGATGGCCGCCCAGCAGGTCAACAAGCACGGCGGGATCCTCGGCCACCCGATCAAGTTGATCGAGCAGGACGACGCCTGTGACGCCGGAACCGCCGTGAACGCGGCGAACAAACTCGTCTCCGAGAACGTCCAAGCGATCGTCGGGGGCTACTGCTCCGGCGCGACGCTACCGGTCGAACCCATCATCGCGCGAGCCGGGATCCCGTACGTGATGCCCGCGGCGAACAGCCCCGAGCTGACGACCGGCGGGTACAAGAACGTGTTCCTGATCGACCCGTCGGGTTCTGGCGACGGCGCTGAGGCGGCTGCGTTCTTCAAGGAGCAGGGCATCACCAAGGTGTTCATCATCGACGACCAGTCGTCCTTCGGGGTCGCCATCGCCAACGCGGCCGCCAAGGATGTCGCGGCAGCTGGCGGGACAGTGGTCGCCGGTGGCGTCCAGTCGATCCCCGCTACGAGCAATGACTTCTCGGCGGTGATCTCACAGATCAAGAGTTCCGGTGCGACCGGTATCTACTGGTCGGGCTACTTCAATCAAGCGGCGCAGTTCGCGACACAGCTGAATGCCGCGGGCCTGATCGGGCCAAACGGTTCGGCGAAGTTCGTCGTGGCCGACGGTTCGGTGGACGCGACGTACCTGTCGGGTGCGGGTGCCGCCGCGAACGGAACCTACGCGACGATTGCGGCTTTGGCCTCGGGCGTGGGCAACGTGCTGAACTCGCACGCGGACCGAGTCTTTAACCTCGCGTACCACAAGCAGTTCAAGTCGGCTCCTGGTCCGTACTCGGCCTTCGGGTACGACGCCATCACGGCGCTGGTGCTCGCGGCCAAGCACGTGAAGTCGATCAAGCCGGGCCGGGTGATTGCGGGGCTTCACACGTTGCACTTCAACGGGCTCACCGGCAAGGTCTCCTTCGACAAGACCGGCAACCGCCTCGGTGCGGTGATGGACCTGCTGGAGGTCGTCAACGGTAAGTACACGTTGGCCAAGCCACAGCCGAAGCTTTGATGAGGTAATCGGCGTCGGGCCCGCCGTCGCGAGGGTCGATTGACCCCCGTGTCGGCGGGCCCACTGTCGAGTGTTCTCCCACCGCATCGTTCGCACCACCGTGACTCCAAGGGGGCCCAGTGTCACTGCTACTCAATGAAATAGGCAACGGGATCTTCCTTGGCGCGTTCTTCGGCCTGGTCGCGCTCGGCTACAGCATGGTCTACGGCATCCTTCGCCTGATCAATTTCGCGCACGGCGACTTCTACATGGTCGCCGCCTTCGTTAGCTACACGGTCCTCGGCGCGGTGCGCGTCGGCAATAGCCACGGCCAGTGGTGGACCGTGCTCTGGGTCGGCGTGCTGGTGATGGTGATCACCGGGGGGCTCGCCATGCTCGCGAACCAACTGATCTATCGCCCCATGCGCCGCGCCGCCATTCTCAGTCTCATGATCGCCGCGATCGGCCTGTCCCAGGTGCTCGAGAACGGCGTCCTGGTCACCCCCCAGTGGGGCGCGACCTACCTCGTCTTTCCCGTGACGACGCCGCCGAGCGGGTTCAACCTCGGGTCCAACCACTACACCTGGGCCCAGTTGATTATCGTGCTCGTCTCGGGTCTGCTCGCCCTCGGCGCCTACTTCCTCGTGGGCCGCACCCTGCTCGGCAAAGCGATGCGCGCGGTGTCCGAGGACCGGATCGCCGCGGTACTGATGGGCATCAACGTCGACCTCGTGATCGCCATCGTCTTCTTCATCGGCGGGGCGCTCGCCGGGGCGGCGGCGGTGATGACGGGTGTGTACTACGGGCAGATCAACTACCTCATGGGCTTCACGGTCGGACTCGAGGCGTTCACCGCGGCGGTGCTCGGCGGGATCGGCAACATTGGCGGGGCGATGATCGGCGGTCTGATCCTCGGCATCGTTCAGTCGATTGGCACGGGTATCTTCGGTGCCGAATGGGCGATCGTGGTCGCCTTCGGCGCACTCGTGCTGATGCTGTGGTTCCGGCCCACCGGCTTGCTCGGTGAGCGCGTCGCGAGGAGGATGTGACCCACGATGGCCACTGAGACCTCGGTTCCGTCGGATCGCACGAGGCTGGACGGCGCGCGGGCTGTTCGCGCGAGCCTGGTGGTGGCGATCGTCGTCGTCGCCGCGCTCGTGCCCCAGATGACCCAGAACCAGTACTACCTGGGCGTCGCGTTCCAGGCCGAGATGCTGATGTGCCTCGCACTCGGCTTGAACATCGTCGTGGGCTACGCCGGCATGCTCGACCTCGGCTTCGCGGCGTTCTTCGCCATCGGCGCGTACACCACCGGCATCCTCTCGACCAAGGAGCACTGGTCGATTATCGCCTCGATCGCACCGGGCGTGCTCATCGCGGTGCTCTCGGCTCTCATCATCGGCTTCCCGACGTTACGGCTGCGCAGTGACTACCTCGCGGTGGTAACGCTGGGCTTTGGCGAGATCATCCAGACCATCGCCATCAACCTCAACCAGACGGGTGGCCCGACGGGTATCTACGCGATCCCGGCGCTCACTATCGGTAGCATCGTCGTTACCAGCAACACGGGCTACTACTACGTGTTCTTGGTGCTGGTGATCATCTTCGCCCTCTTCTCGACTCGACTGCGCGGATCGCGCCTGGGTCGCGCGTGGTTGTGCATCCGCGAGGACGAGGATGCCGCCAAGGCCATGGGCATCAATACCAACCACTACAAGCTCTACGCGTATATGTTCGGGGCGGTGCTCGGATCGATCACCGGATCGCTCTACGCGCCGGCGCTGACCGCGATCTCGCCAGCGAGCTTCGGATTCAGCGAGTCGCTCCTCATCGTCATGGCCGTGGCGATCGGTGGCCTCGGCAGCATCTGGGGTGTCATGTTCGGTGCGGCGGTCGTCGAGATCTTCCCCGAGGTCTTCCGTTCCTTCGCCCAGGCGCGCCTGCTGGTCTTCGGCGTCGCACTCGTTATCTTGATGGTCGTGCGCCCGCGGGGACTCTTTCCGGAGCGGGCCTTCCACGGACTCGGTACCCGGCTACGCTCGCGCCTCGGGCGCGCGGTGGGAACACCTCGCGCGGGCGCGGGCGAGGCACTGGTGTCACTGCCGACGGAGAAATCGTGACCGCCGTCTTAGAGACCGATCACCTGTCGCTGCAGTTCGGCGGCGTGAATGCGTTGAGCGACCTGTCAATCGGGGTTGATGAGGGGGCGCTGCACGCCATCATCGGCCCCAACGGCGCGGGAAAGACATCCTTGTTCAACTGCCTCACCGGCTACTACAAGCCAACGAGCGGCGCGGTCCGGTTCCAGGGGACCGAAGTCACGGGACTGGACGCGGCCAAGGTTGCCGCGCTCGGGATCCGCCGCACGTTCCAGAACATTCGCGTCTTTCCCAAGATGTCGGTGCTGGAGAACGTTCTCGCCGGCGGGCACCTGCGCGCCACCTCGAACCTGCTGTCGATCATGGTCGCCAGTCGGGGCTTTCGACGACGCGAACAGACGTTGCGTCGCGAGGCCCTGGCGAGTCTCGAGTTCGTGGGCCTCGCCGACCAGTGGAACAACCTCGCCGGCGACCTGCCCTACGGGATGCGCAAGCGCATGGAGCTCGCGCGCGTGTTGATCGCCAATCCGACCGTGGTGCTACTCGACGAACCGGCGGCCGGGGTGAGCTCGGTGGAGCGCGAAGAGTTGTCGCGGGTGATCCGGCGCATCCACGACCAGGGGACGTGCGTGATCATGATTGAGCACGACGTCGATCTGGTGATGGAGATCGCGACCGACGTCACGGTGCTCGACAATGGCCGCATTATCGCCTCGGGACTGCCCCAGGACGTCCGAGTCAACCCCGACGTGGTACGCGCCTACATGGGTAGGAAGCGATCGTGAAGGCCCTCGAGCTCGACGCGGTGAGCGTCTACTACGGTGCCGTGCGCGGGGTCGAGGACGTCAGCATGCACGTGGACGAGGGCGAGATCGTGGCGCTGCTCGGGGCGAACGGCGCCGGCAAGAGCACCCTGTTAAAGGCGATTTCGGGCATCGTCCATCCGCGTCGGGGCGCCATCACCTACTTCGGCGAGGTCCTCGCCAAGCAGTCGGCCCATCATCGTGTCGCCCGCGGATTGGTGCACGTTCCCGAGGGCCGGCGCATCTTCACGACCCTGAGCATCGCCGAGAATCTCGAACTCGGCGCCTACGGCACCCAGCGCAGCCGAACTGAGCGCGCGGCGCGCCTGGAGGAGGTCCTCGACCTCTTCCCACTGCTGCGTCAACACTTCCGGCGGCTCGCCGGGACTCTCTCGGGTGGTGAGCAGCAGGTACTCGCCATCGGCCGCGCGATGATGTCCAACCCGAGGATCCTGATGATCGACGAGCCGTCACTGGGCCTTGACCCCCAGAAGGTCGATATCGTGTACGACATGCTCGAGGAGGTCTCGAAACTGGGCACGACGGTCCTACTCGTGGAGCAGAACGTTTCGTTGGCGCTGGAGATCGCGTCGCGCGCCTACGTGCTCCAACAGGGCGCGGTGGTGCTGTCGGGACCCTCGGCGAGCCTCGAGAATGACCCGCGGCTCTCGGACGCCTACCTCGGAAAGTCCACCGATGTCGAGGGCTAGCCGGGTGGTCCACCGGTGCGCGCACCGACGTGCTCGCGAGAGGCGGTGACCGTGGCGACGAGGAAATCTTCCATTCACGTGATCCGCGTCGAGGAGAACCTTCGCACGAAGGTCGAGAGTTCGCTCGCGGCGGCCATCATCTCGGGCGAACTCGAGCAAGGCGAGTTGGTCACGGTGCCGGCGCTCGCGGCCCAGTTCGCGGTCTCGGCGACCCCGGTGCGCGAGGCGATGCTGGACCTCGAGAAGCGGGGGTTCGTCGAATCGGTCAAGAACAAAGGGTTCCGGGTGACCACCGTCAGCACCCAGGACCTACGTGAGATCGTGGCTATCCGCAAATGGCTTGAGGCGCCCGCGATGCGTATCGTCGCTGAACATCTCAACGGAGCGCCGTTGGACGCCTACCGGACCCTGGCGGACCGGATCGTGGCCAACGTCGAGCAGGTGGACTTCAAGGGATACCTCGCCGCGGACACGGCGTTCCACCTGGCGCTCCTGGAGCTGACGGGCAACCGTCGACTGGTGGAGCTCGTCGCCGAACTGCGAAAGCAGACCCGCATGACCGGACTGGTCGGACTGCGTAATACCGAGATGCTGCACCGCTCGGCCCATGAGCATCACGAGTTGCTCGACTTGCTCGGGGTCGGCGACGGCGACGCGGCCGAGCAATTGATGCTGCGCCACGTCGGTCACGTTCTCGGCTGGTGGGCGGGGATCATGGAAGCCGAAGGCAACGAGGTCGCCACGTAGATCCCCAGGCCCCCACAGTTGTGTACAATAGAATGTAACATGTTATATGTGGAGAGCGGGTGGGGGTGAAGGTCCTGATCATTGGCGCTGGTATTGTCGGTGCCGCGTGTGCTCGCGCGCTCGTTCGTCGTGGGGTCGACGTGACGGTGCTTGACCGCGACGCACCCGCGAGTGCCACGTCGGCCGCTGGTGAGGGCAACCTGCTCGTCAGTGACAAAGCGCCCGGGGCCGAGTTAGACCTCGCCAGGTACTCACTGCAACTCTGGTCGTCGTTGAGCGGTGAGCTCGCCGCGGAGACCAATGGCGCCTTCACCTCGGTCGAGTACCAGTCCAAGGGTGGCATCGTGGTCGCGAGGGGCGACGACGAAGCCGAGGCGCTCGCGCGCTTCGCCGACGCCCAACGCGGCGTAGGGATCGACGCGCGTGCGCTCGGCGTCGCCGAGGCGCGTTCCCTTGAACCCGAGCTCGCGACCTCGATCGCCGGCGCCGTGCACTACCCCGAGGACGCCCAGGTCCAGCCGGTCATCGCGACCGAGGCGCTGCTCGCGTCGGCTCGGGCGGCCGGTGCGCGCGTGCTCGCCAACACGACGGTCACCGGCGCGCTACGCGACCGCGATGGCCGACTCGTCGGGGTCACCACCAACGGCGGCCACCTCGAGGCGGACGCCGTGCTCGTGACCGCGGGGCCCTGGTCCGGAGATGTTGCGCGAGCCCTCGGTGGCGCGCTCGACGTCGGGCCGCGAAAGGGACTGTTGCTCGTGGCCGCGCGCACGCACCAACGGATCTGGCACAAGGTCTACGACGCGAGCTACGTCGGGGCCGTCCAATCGAACGAGCACGACCTCGCGACCTCGACGGTCATCGAATCGACGGCGTCGGGCACGGTGCTCATCGGTTCCTCGCGTCAGAACGTGGGTTTTGACGGGTCTATCGACGTCGCGGTGCTCGGCGAGATCGCGCGCAAGGCGATCGCGCTGATGCCGTTTCTCGCCCAGGCGACGATCATCCGTGCCTACGGCGGGTTTCGTCCCTTCTCTCGCGACCATCTGCCCGTCATCGGTCCCGATCCCGACGTGGCCGGTCTCTGGTACGCGACGGGCCACGAGGGGGCCGGCATCGGGCTCGCCCCGGGTACCGCCGAGTTGCTCGCGGCGACGATGCTCGGCGAACCGACCGCGATATCGCTCGCGCCCTTCGCGCCCGGGCGCCCATCGCTGCGCGAGGTGGCCTAGATGGTCGCGCGACCGGTCCCGCCCGCGAGCGACGTCATCGGGCCAACGGCGTCGGTACCGATCACGATCCTCGTCAACGGCGAGCGTCACGTCGGCGTGCTCGGCCAGAGCCTGGCGGGGGTCATGCTCGCCGCGGACACCCTGGCCTGGCGCACGTCGCCGTTGCGCGGGCGCCCGCGCGGGGCGTTCTGTGGCATCGGGGTCTGCTTCGACTGCCTGGTCGTGGTGAACGGCCAGCGCGACGTGCGGGCCTGTCAGCGCCGGGCCCGTGACGGCGACGTCGTCGAATTCGACGGCGCGACGTCGACGGAGCGGACATGAGCGAGGTCGTCGTCATCGGGGCGGGACCCGCCGGACTTGCGGCGGCGATGGCTGCGCGCGCCCGTGGCAGCCGGGTGGTGGTGCTCGACGCGTCTGATGACGTGGGCGGCCAGTACTGGCGACACCTGCCGCCCGAGCGGCCGTCCGCACGCGAGTCACTGCTCCATCACGGGTGGTCAACGTTCCAGACGATGCGCGCGGCACTCGCGGCCGATCCCAACTGTACGGTCGTGACCGGGGCTCACGTCTGGGCCCTCGATGGCGGTGCGGTCCACGTGCTCGTCGGCGAGGCCGACGGTACCGATCGCGAGGCCCGGGTCTACCGGCCCGACGCGCTCGTGCTCGCGACCGGGGCTTACGACCGCGTGCTGCCGGTACCGGGCTGGGATCTCCCGGGGGTCTTCACTGCGGGCGGCGCCCAGGCGCTCGCCAAGGGCGAGCGCGTCGCGGTGGGCGAGCGCGTCGTCATCGCCGGGACGGGTCCGTTCCTGCTGGCGGTGGCGGCGTCGGTCGTCGCTACTGGTGCCACCGTCGTCGGGGTCTACGAGGCGAGTCGCGCCGCACGACTGGTGCGCCACTGGGCCGCGCGTCCGTGGGAACTCGTGGCGACCCCCGCCAAGGCCCGCGAGCTCGCCGGTTACGCCGCCATCCTCGCGCGCCGGCGAATCGCCTACCTGCCCGGACGCGCCGTGACGGCGATTGAGGGGCGCGACCGGGTCGAGTCGGTCACCGTCAGCGCCCTTGACGGGTCGTGGCGACCGGTCGCGGGCAGTGCGCGCACCTTTGAGGTGGACGCGGTCTGCCTCGGCCACGGTTTCACCCCGCGGCTCGAACTCGCGCTCGCTGCGGGTTGCCGGCTGGACGACGAGCGATTCGTCGAGGTCGACGGCGAGCAGCGAACGAGTGTGGCGTCGGTCTTCGCCGCCGGCGAGATCACGGGCATCGGGGGGGTGGACCTGGCGATGGCTGAGGGTACCGTCGCCGGACACGTGGCGGCCGGCGGCCGGTTGAGCGACCCGGCGCTGCGCGTCGCGCTGCATCGACGACGGGTCCTGCGTGGCTTCGCAAAACGCCTCGCGCGCGCCCACGCCATCGGCGAGCGCTGGCCGTCCTGGTTGAGCGATGAGACAATCGTGTGCCGCTGCGAGGACGTGCGCGTCGCCGACCTCGCCGCGGCATCGGCGGCGACGCGGTCGTCCGGTCTTCGCTCGCTCAAACTCTTGAGCCGCGCCGGTCTCGGCCCGTGTCAGGGCCGAGTCTGCGGACGCACGGTCGAAGCACTTCTCGCCGCGCGCTCGCCCGAGGGTCGCCTCCTCAGTTCGAGTACCACGGACCGCCGCCCAATCGCCATGCCGATACGCCTCGGTGAGCTGGCGAGCGGCGCGACAACGTCAACGCAGGAAAACCGGTGAAAGGCCAGAGATGAAGGATGAGCACGTGAACTTTCGAGGGGTCATCGTCGCGACGGCGCTCGCGTTCAAGGAGGATTCGAGCGCCCCGGCGGGGCTCGCGGTGGACTACGACCGGTTTGCCGAGCACTGCGACTGGCTGATTCGCAGCGGCTGTCGGGGGGTCGGGCCGAACGGGTCGCTCGGTGAGTACTCGTCACTCACCGACGAGGAGCGCCGCAGGGTCGTCCAGGTCGCGGTGGAGGCCGTGGGGGGCCGGGGCATCGTGATCGCTGGTGTGCACGGGGTCGGCTGGCACCAGGCCCAGCAGTGGGCGCGCTACGCCCAAGAGGACGGCGCCGACGGCGTGCTCCTGCTACCCCCGACGATCTACCGGGCCTCGGAGTCCGAGGTGATCGAGCACTTCACGCGCGTCGCCGAGGTGGGCATCCCGATCATGGCCTACAACAACCCCTTCGACACCAAGGTCGACATCGTCCCCTCGATGGTCGCGCGGCTCGCGGAGATCCCCGAGGTCCAGGCCATCAAGGAGTTCTCCGGCGACGTGCGACGGGTCATGGAGATAAAGGAGCTCTGCGACATCGACGTGATCGCCGGGGCCGACGACCTGCTCTATGAGTCGATTGTCGCCGGCGCCGTCGGCTGGTTCGCGGGCTACCCCAACGCCTTTCCCCGCGAAGCGGTGGAGATCTACGAGCTGGCGATGGCGGGGCGACTGGCCGAGGCGAAGGAGCTCTATGAGAACCTCGTGACGGTCTTTCGCTGGGACTCGCGCGTCGAGTTCGTCCAGGCCATCAAGCTATCGATCGACATCGCCGGACAGAGCTTCGGCGGACCCACGCGCCCACCTCGCGGACCGCTCAGCGCCGAGAACGAGGCGCGCGTTCGCGCCGATACCGCCAAGGCCCTCGCGTACCTGGCCACCCGGGTCAAGGGGTAGCGGCGATGCGAGCGAGTCGGGTGATCACCGCGGTCGATTCCCACACCGAGGGCATGCCCACGCGGGTGGTCACGGGCGGTGTGGGCGTCATCCCCGGCGACACGATGAACGAGAAGCGTCTTTATTTCATCGAGAACCTCGACGACATCCGCAAGTTCCTCATGTTCGAACCCCGCGGCCACGGCGCGATGAGCGGCGCAATCCTGCAGCCCTCGACCCGCCCGGACGCCGAGTGGGGCGTGGTCTACATCGAGGTGTCGGGCTGTCTGCCGATGTGCGGCCACGGCACGATCGGCCTCGCGACGGTGCTCGTCGAGACCGGGATGGTCGAGGCCGTCGAACCGATCACGACTATCCGCCTCGACACGCCCGCCGGCTTGGTGGTCGCCCACGTGCGCGTGTCCGACGGGCACGCCGACTCGGTGACCATCGAGAACGTCCCGTCCTTCGTGGCGCGTCTCGACGACGTCGTCGAGGTCCCGGGCGTCGGCGCCGTGCCCTACAGCCTCGCCTACGGTGGCAACTTCTACGCCATCGTCAACCTCGAGGACGTCGGGCTCACCTTCGAGCGCTCGCGCCAGCACGAGATCACCGCGGTCGGCCTGGCTATCATGGCCGCCATCAACGAGTCGGCGCCCCCCCACCACCCCGAGACCGCGGGCGTCGACTACTGCCACCACGTCGAGTTCCTCGCGCCGGGTTCGACGGCTCAGCGCTCGCGTCACGCCATGTGCATCTACCCGGGTTGGTTCGACCGGTCGCCGTGCGGGACGGGGACTTCGGCACGTATGGCCGAACTCTGGGCGCGCGGCGAGCTCGCGGTCGGCCAGGACTTCGAGAACGAGTCCTTCATCGGCACGCGCTTTATCGGGCGGATCATCGCCGAGACTGAGGTCGCTGGGGTGGCGGCCATCGTCCCGACGATCACGGGCCGGGCGTGGGTCACGGGTATGGCGCAGTACGTCTATGACCCGAGTGACCCGTTCCCCGTTGGATTCGAGTTCTGACCGTGACGACGAGTGACGGATACGTGACACCCGGGCTTACGAGCGACGAGGAGCTCGAACGCTGCGCCGCGGCCGCGGTAACCGCCTTTTCGGGGTGGTCGACCATGGCGCCGATGGCGCGGGGGAGGGCTCTTGTCGCCGCGGCCGACGCGCTTCGCGCGAACCAAGACGAGCTGATCGAGATCGCTATGGGCGAGACGGGCCTCGAACAGGCGAGACTACGCGGCGAGCTGACGCGCACGGCGGTGCAACTGCGCCTGTTCGCCGACGTCGTCGTGGACGGCACGTACCTCGACGTGCGCATCGACCTCGCCGACCCCGACTTCGCACTCGGTCCACGACCGGACCTGCGCCGCACGCTCGTCCCGCTCGGACCGGTGCTCAACTTCTCTGGCGGCAACTTCCCCTTCGCGTTCTCGGTCGCGGGTGGCGACACGGCCTCGGCGCTCGCTGCGGGTTGCTCGGTGATCGTGAAGGCGCACCCCGGGCACCCCGTGTTATCGCGTCGCACGGGTGAGGTGGTGGCCGCAGCCCTTCAAAACGCGGGGGCGCCCGCCAGCACGTTGCAGCTCATCTTCGGCGAGGACCAGGGCGTGTCGATGCTCCGAGACGAGCGCATCCGTGCGGGATCGTTCACCGGATCGATCCGCGCGGGACGACTACTCGCCGACGTGGCCGATGGCCGGGAGACGCCGATCCCCTTCTACGGCGAGCTCGGCAGCGTGAACCCGCAGTTCGTCACGCGCGCCAAGCTCGAGAACGACCTCGACGCGCTCTGTGCGGGTTTCGTCGCGAGCGTGTCGTCATCGGCGGGCCAGTTCTGCACGAAGCCAGGTTTTCTATTCGTGAGCGATGCGCTCGCCGTGGCCGGTCCCATCCGTGACGCGGCGGAGCGGGTGGGTGAGCATCGGATGCTGAACCCGCGAATCGGGCAGGGCTATCGGAATCGGCGCAGCACCGTTCTCGAGACCCCCGGTGTCGAGGTGATCGCGCCCGGCACAGTGCGCGTCGACGAGGACGGTGAGCACTGGGTGACGCCCACGATCGTGTCGGTGAACGTCGAGACGCTCGAGGCGGCCGGCGCACGGCTGCTCGACGAGTCTTTCGGTCCGCTCGCAATCGTCGTGAACTACGAGGACGAATCGACACTCGCGAGTCTCGCCGGGCGCCTGTTCCCCGGTAACCTCACCGGCGGTGTGCACGCGCTCGACAACGAGTCCACGCCCGAACTCGCCGCGCTGATCGACCAACTGCACCGGTGCTCGGGCCGCGTGCTCTTCAACGGCTGGCCGACCGGCGTCGCGGTGACGCCGGCGATGCAGCACGGTGGACCGTGGCCCTCGACCACCGCCGACGCCACCTCGGTCGGCACCGCTGCGATAGGACGATTCCTGCGCGCCGTGAGTTACCAGAATGTCCCCCAGCATCTCCTGCCGCCGGCGTTGCGTGACGATAACCCGTGGGGTGTGCCCCAGCGGATCGCCCCGGCCGGTGAGTCGTCGACGTGGGGCGACCGGGCGCTTACCTAGACACAACGGTACTCAGTGATGTGGCAACCGCTGGCGGATCCGGTAGAGCTCGGCCGCGGCGACGAGATCCTCCCAGGGCATGCCGGAACTCTTGAAGACCCGGGGTCGGGTGCGGTCGACGGCGACCGCACCGGTCACGATGTCACGCATCGCGACCAAGGCTGAGCCTCGCAGCCGGTCCTCGCCAATCGCCATAATCACGTCGCCGGCCTCGCGCAGTGCGACGGCGGGGTCCTCGACCACCACCTGGCTGCGCGCCATCGTTGTGGCGTCGAGCTCGCGCGCGTCGGGCTCGTGCGAGCCCACCGCGATGACGAGCGCGTCATCGCCGATGGTGTCGCCGTCGAAGAGCGGCGCGCGAGCGGTCGTCGCACAGACGACGACGTCGGCGCTCGAAACGTCGTGGGGTGAACCGAGGCGTGCCGGTTGACCGCTCGTGATGAGACGATTCACGAGGACCGCGCTGCGGCGCGGCTCGCGGGCGATGATGCTCACGGTGGCGACGTCGCGCACGACGCGCATTGCCTCGACGTGTCCCCACGCCTGGGTGCCCGAACCGAAGACGACGAGGTGCTCGACTCGTTCGGGCGCCAGGTAATCGGCTGCGGCCGCGGAAACGGCGGGGGTACGTAGTGCGGTGAGCGCCTGGCCGTCGATCATCATGACGGGCACGAGCGTGGCGGCGTCCATCAGGACGTAGATGCCGTGGATCCGGTCCAGTCCGCGCGCGGGGTTCTGCGGGGCT